>SCQY01000241.1 GCA_004298665.1 bacterium
CACATTCTTGCGGGGTGGATGCGCGGCATCCGCCCCGCTTGCGCGTCGAGAGGGTAGTGTCGTGAAAGTCATCCTGAAGCAGGATGTGAAGAGTCTCGGGAAGGCGGGGCAAGTCATCGAAGTGAGCGACGGCTACGCTCGCAACTTCCTGCTCCCGCGCGGCCTCGTGCAGGAGGCCACGAAGGGGAGCCTCGCCGACCTCGAGCTGCAGAATGCGGCGAGGGCCAAGCGCGCCGCAGAGGCGCGCGCCGAGGAGGAGGACCTTGCTCGCCGCCTCGCCGAGACCGCCGTGACCGTGAGGGTGAAAGCGGGCGAGAGCGGGAAACTCTTCGGCGCCGTGACCAATCAACAGATTGCCGACGCGATCAAAACGGCAACCGGCATCGCGGTCGATCGTCACAAGGTCGAGCTGGCGGAGCCCGTCAAGTCGCTAGGCGCCTACGCGGTGCCCGTGCGATTGGGCAAGGATCTGGTGGCGCGCGTGAACGTCACCGTCGCGGCTCTCTAAAGGCGAGTGCATCGGTGGAGCGCGATACCAAGATGAGTTTTGTGGACGACCCCAACGTCCGCGCCTTTCGCCGCCGCCACGGCGGGGACGCCGATCTGCGCCGCCAAGTGGATGCGCTCTTCGACGTTCTCACCAGCGTCTTGGGGGCGGACAAGCTGGTGCTCAAAGCCGGCAAGCTCGGTGCCCTCAAGCTCATGCGCTCGCATCAGCTGCCCGAGCGCATCCTCGCCCTGCGCAAGCTGGTCTTCGAGGATCCTACGCTGGAGAAGGCACCTAGCCGCGCGGAGTTCCGTGAGGAGCTGCACGCGATCGAAGACGAGCTGGCCAACCTCGTGGCGCAGCGCACCGTCGAGGACACCATCGAGCGCAAGATCAATGCGAAGATGATGGAGCGCCACCAGGACTACCTGCGGGACCTCCGCCTCGAGGCGCTCAAGGAAGACGCGGGCCCCGAGACGCCGGCGACAGAGAAGAAGCTCGAAGAGCTGGTGCACATGGAGTCGGCGGGGCTGGCCGCCTCGGCCCTCCAGTTGCTGCGTCCCACCGAGTTGGAGCAAGTGGTGGGACAAGACGCCGCCATCGCCTCGCTGCTGGCCAAGATCGCCTCGCCGTACCCGCAGCACGTCATCCTCTACGGGCCGCCTGGCGTCGGGAAGACCACCGTGGCGCGCTTGGCGCTCGAGCGCGCGAAACACGCGGCGTTTACGCCGTTCAAGGACGATGCGCCGTTCGTGGAAGTCAGCGGCTCGACGCTGCGTTGGGATCCCCGCGAAACGACCAATCCGCTGCTGGGAAGCGTGCACGATCCCATCTATCAGGGCAGCCGCCGCGAGTTCGCCGAGGGCGGCGTTCCCGAGCCGAAGCTGGGCCTGGTGACCCGCGCCCATGGAGGGGTGCTCTTCATCGACGAGATCGGCGAGCTCGAGCCCACACTCCAGGTTCGCCTGCTCAAGGTGCTGGAAGATAAGCGCGTCACGTTCGAGTCGTCATACTACGACCCAAGCGATCCCAATGTCCCCGCATACATTCGTCAGCTGTTCGAACACGGAGCACCGGCCGACTTCATCCTCGTAGGCGCCACTACGCGGGATCCCGAGGACATCGATCAGGCGATCCGCTCCCGTTGCGCCGAGGTCTACTTCGAGCCGCTGCGCCAGGCGGACGTCGAGCGCATCGTGGCGCAAGCTGCCCGTCGCCTCGGGGCCACGTTGGCACGCGGCGTGGCAGCGCTCGTGGCTGCCTACACGATCGAAGGGCGCAAGGCGGTGCAGATCCTCGCCGATGCATACGGCCATGCGCTTCAGCGCCTGGGGTCCAAAGCCGTGCCCGCCAAGGTGCGCGTCGAGCAGGGCGACGTGGAACAGGTCATCGAGGCTGGAAGGCTCTCACGCCATACCCCCGTGCGCGCCTCGACGGCGAGCGAGGTGGGTAAGACGTTCGGCTTGGGCGTGGTTCGTTACATCGGCTCACTCATCGAGATCGAGGCAACGGCCTTCGCCGCACGCGAGGCACGCAAGGGTACCGTACGTTTCAACGACACGGCCGGTTCGATGGCGAAGGATTCCGTTTTCAACGCCGCCAGCGTCGTGCGCGCCGTGGCCGGCATCGATCCGACCGACTTCGACCTGCACGTCAACGTGATCGGCGGCGGCAACATCGATGGTCCCTCGGCAGGGCTGGCGATCTTTCTCGCGCTCTATAGCGCCATCACCAAGACGCCCCTTCCGCAGGACGTGGCGGTCACCGGAGAAGTCTCGATCCAAGGACGGGTACGTCCGATTGGCGGCGTCAACGAGAAGATCTATGCTGCGCGTCAGGCGGGCATGCGCGCCGTGCTTCTGCCCAAGGAAAATGCGCGCGAGATCCACGTAAGGCAGCCGGGCATCGACGTCGTCCCCATCGCTCACGTGCGCGAGGCGTTGGCGTTCCTGCTGCCGCACACGCGCAGGAAAGCCGCGCGATGACGCTCTCGCAATCGATGCGCTCTTCGCCGGAGCGCGTACCGCCGCAGAATCTCGAAGCGGAGATGGCGGTACTGGGCAGCATCTTGATCGATCGCGAGATCATGTCGGTGGCTTCGGAGATCGTACGTCCCGAGGACTTCTATGCCGTCGCCCACGAGACGATCTACCGGGCCTTGAAGTCGCTCTACGAGCGCGGCGCCCCACTGGATAAGATCTCGCTGGCGGACGAGTTGCGCACGCAGGAGAAGCTGGAATCGGTGGGCGGCCTCGCCTATCTGACCGCGCTGCAGGACGTGGTGCCGACATCGGCATCGGCGGAGTACTACGCCAAGGTCGTCGCCGAGAAGGCACTGCTGCGCCAGCTGATCCACGCCGGCGGGCGCATCGCGCAGATGGGCTTCGAGCAGGAAGACGACGTCGAAGGAGCGCTCAACGCCTCGGAGTCACTCATCTTCGAGATCGGCCAGCGCAATCGGAGCGGCGGCTTCACGCACGTGAGCGATCTGCTGCGCCAAACGTTCGAGACGCTCGATCAACGCTACCACCAGCACGGCAGCATCACGGGCCTGCCGACCGGCTTTCCCGACTTCGATCATATGACCGCGGGGCTTCAGCCGGGAAACTTGATCATCTTGGCGGCGCGCCCCGCCATGGGCAAGACGTCGATGGCGCTCACGCTGGCCGCCAACGCAGCTACGCACGTGGAAAAGCCGATCGCCGTCTTCAGCCTCGAGATGTCGAACGACGAGCTCATCCAGCGCTTCCTCTCTCTGACGGCACGTCTGGACGCGCATAAGATGCGCACGGGACGGCTGGAGAGCCACGGGGCCGACGACGACTGGGAGAAGCTCTCCCGCGCTATGAACGTCATCAGCGAGTGGCCAGTCTTTCTCGATGACCAAGGCGGGTTGACCGTCGCGGATATCCGCAGCCGCTGCCGGCGTTTGATGGCGGCCCAGGGATTGAGTTTAGTGGTGATCGACTACCTTCAGCTGCTCGTCGGCACCTCGAAGGGCAATGTCAATCGCAATGAGGAGCTTTCCACAATCTGCCGTCAGCTCAAGACGCTGGCCAAGGAATTGAGCGTCCCGATCGTCGCCCTCGCGCAGCTCAATCGTGGCGTGGAGTCGCGAAACGACAAGCGGCCAATGCTCTCAGACCTGCGCGACTCCGGTGCAATCGAGCAGGAAGCCGATCTCGTGACGTTTCTCTATCGTGAGGGCTACTACAATCCTGACTTCGAAGACGAAAACTTGACTGAGCTCATCATCGCTAAGCACAGGAATGGGCCGGTGGGGACGGTCAAGCTCCGTTTCTTCAAAGAGTATACGCTGTTCGTATCGGATGGAGAGCCTCGATGAGCACGACGCCTCGCCTCGATCGCATTGCGCTCGGGGTGGCAGACCCCGACGTCTCGCTGCACTTTTATCGCGACTTGCTCGGCTTGGTGGTGCAGCAGGTCGGCGACGAGCTGCACGTCCCCTTGGGGGGCACGCTGCTTGCGCTCATCCCTTCGGCGCCATCCGAGCGCGCGAAGCTGCAAATCACGTTCCGTATCGGATCGCGCGAGCAGGTCGACGCCCTCGCCGCAAGTCTGCGTAAGGCCGGCGCCCACATCCTCAGCGGTCCGGCGGATCGAGAGACGCGCCGCATCCTCTACGTCTCCGATCCCGACAACTATGCCATCGAGCTCTATGCCGAGTGAGGCGCGACTGGCGGAGGAAGGTGATGTCGCACGCATCGCTCGTCTGCTGCACGACGCCTGCGGAGAGCGAAGCCTAGCTGCCTACGAGCGCGCCGTGCGCGCTCGTATCGCCGAGGAGGATGGCGGAGCCCTCATCGCCGGCGATACGACGCTCTCATGGGCGCTCGACGGCGGAGCGCTCTTTCTCTACGACCTGGTGGGCGAGGGCGAGACGCTGGCCGCCGCCGTCACCCTGGCAGAATGCATGGCGAGCCGCCGCTTGGCTGCCGTGCTGGCCGCGACACTCTACGAGGACGATCCGATGGCGGGGCAGCTGCGCGTGCTCGGTTTCGAGCCAGATTGGTCGGAGTTGGAGGCCGCCGGCGGGCGCATACGCTCGTTGGTCGGCCTGGTGCGTACCGTGGGGGAACTCGAAGGCTAGGAACCTATCTCCCTGCCTCCGCCGGGGTCTCGATGATTTCGTGCATCTCGGGATCCCCGATACCATGCTGCAGGTAGGAGCGCGAGAGATGGACGTATTCGGGGCCGGCCTTCTCCAGCCAGCCCACAGAGGCGCCCTCCAGCGGTTTCTTCACTTTCGCCGGAGCGCCCGCAGCCACGACTTCAGGGGGAATCACCGCGTTGGCCGCCACCACGCTGCCTGCGCCGACCAGCGAGCGCGGCCCCACCTTCGCGCCGTTCAGCACGACTGCGTTGCTGCCGATGAGCGAGCCGTCTCCGATCGTGCAGTCCTCCATGTGGACGCAATGACCGATGGTGACATCGCTGCCGATGACCGTCTGATCTCCTACGCTGACGTGGATCACCGAGTTGTCTTGAATCGAAGTGCGCTCACCCACACGGATCGGGCCGTTGTCGGCGCGGAGCACAGTACCGAACCAGATGCTGGAATGCTCGCCGATCTCGACGTCGCCGATTAGCACGGCCGTCGGGGCCACGAACGCGGACCTGGCTACGCGCGGGCGTTTCCCTCGGTACTCGATGTACATCTATTCTCTCCACATGCGCTGACCGCGCTTCGGTAATGCGGCGACAGGGACCACTCCTTCGCAGGGGCGAATCGGACTCCCTACGTCATGACCGAGCACAAGCATAACTCACCGCTGCGCGGGGCCCGCGTGATTCCCCACCCGCACGAAGGCGATCCCTCCTATGCGGCCGTCAACTTTCAATACGCGGGACAACAGGGACACATCCACGAGGTCGTCATAGCCGGGGGCCGTGAGTTGGCCAAGGTTGGCTTCCCGGATAAGCGGGTCGTCTACTACTTGCTCGAGGATCTCGAGCTGCTCCCGCGCGACTAGAGCTCCACGGCGTCTCCGGGTCCCGGCATGTCGACACGCGCTCCCGGCAGGCGCCCGGCGAAGGTGCGCATCACCTGCTCGTCGCCGTGGACCAAGATCGTCCGCGCCGGCTGCATGCGCTCGCGCCAGGCAAGCAGCTCCGCTTGGTCGGCGTGCGCCGAGAAGCCGTTGATCGTATGGATGCTCGCCTGCACACGAACGTCGTCGCCGAAGAGGCGTACGTGCTTCGCGCCATCGATGATCTGGCGCGCCAAGGTTCCCGCCGCGGCGTACCCGACGAAGACGACGGCGCACTCCGAACGCCAGAGATTGCGCTGGAAGTGGCGGCGAATGCGCCCGCCGGTCGCCATGCCCGAACCGGCCATGATGATCGCGCCGCTGGTGATAGCGTCGATGGCTTCGGACTCGGCTACGTCGCGCGTGACGTGGAGGCCCGGTACGGCGAAGGGGTCCGTCCCCGCGGTCAGCAGGTGCGCCGTCTCGGGGGAGAACGCATCCAAGTGGCGCCGGTAGATCTCCGTCGCGGAGATCGCCATTGGGGAGTCGAGAAAGACTTGCATCGAGTGCGGGAGGCGCCGCTGCTCGACGCCTTGGCGCAAGAAGTAGAGAATCTCCTGCGCTCGCTCGAGGGCGAAGGTTGGAATCAGGACGTTGCCGCCTCGCTCAAAGGTCTGCGTGACGGCCGCGTAGAGCTCTTCGACGGATGGTGCGATGGGCTTGTGAGCGCGATCACCGTAGGTGGTCTCCATGATGACTGCGTCGACCGGCGGTGGGGGCGTCACCGGTGCGCGCAGCAGCGGGCGCCCCGCGTTTCCTACGTCGCCGGAGAAGACCACGCATAGACGGCGCTCGCTCTCCTGCGCCTCGAGCACGATGCTCGCCGACCCCAGGATGTGGCCGGCGTCCACGAACGTGGCGCGCAGCCCCGGCGCGAGTTCGATAGGCACTCCGTACGTCGCGTCGCGGCCGAAGCGCGCAAGCGCGTCGAAGGCGTCCATCTCGCCGTAGAGCGGCGAGGGGGACTGGTCGCCGCGCCCGCGCCGCGCGGTACGCCGCCCACGGCGCTCGGCTTCTTCTTTCTGGAGATGCGCGGCGTCGAGCAGCACCAGCCGTGCCAGATCGCGCGTTGCCGGCGTTGCAATGATCTCGCCGTGGAACTTGCGTTTGGTCAAGAGCGGCAGGCGGCCGCAGTGATCGAGATGGGCGTGGGTAAGCAGAACCAGATCGATGGAGGCGGCGTCGAAACCGAAGTCACCGGCGTTCTCCTCCTCGAGCTCGCGGCCGCCTTGGAAGAGGCCGCAATCGACGAGGATACGCTTCCCGCCAAACTCCACGAGGTGGCAGGATCCGGTGACGCCGCGATCGGCGCCGTGGAACGCAATCCTCATCTCGCCTCCATGAGCGGGCTGCCGTTGGCGTCGTGCCAACGCAGGATGCCGCTCCAGATATCATCCGCGTTCTCCGCGTACCAGAAAAGATCGCGATCTTCCGCGTCGATAGTTCCTTCGGCGATGAGGAAATCGATGTCGAAGGCGCGGCGCCAATACGCCTCACCGACCAAGACGATGGGGAGCGGTGCTATCTTGCGCGTCTGTACGAGGGTGAGCACCTCGAAGAGCTCGTCGAAGGTGCCGTAGCCGCCGGGGAAGGCCACTACGGCTTGCGCGCGCAGCAAGAAGTGGAGCTTGCGCAACGCGAAGTAATGGAAGCGAAAGCAGAGTTCCGGCGTGATGTACGGGTTGGGAAACTGTTCGTGCGGGAGCGTGATGTTCAGGCCCACCGTCTTCGCGTTGACGTCGAAGGCGCCGCGATTGGCGGCCTCCATGATGCCGGGCCCGCCGCCCGTGATGACCACCAGGCGACCATCACCGCGCTGATCGCCCGCGTGCCCAACCAAGCGTCCCAGCTCGCGCGCAATCTCATAGTAGCGGCTCTTCTCCAGAATGCGCTCGGCGACCGCGGCATGTCGCGCGAGCTCCGCATTCCGCGGTTCCTGCGCGCTTGCGGCGCGCGCCTCCTGGGCTCGCCGCCGCGCCTGCGCCGGCTCGCAGACACGCGTGCTGCCGAGCACCACGATCGTACCCTTGATGTGGTGTTCCTGGAGCAACAGTTCCGCTTTCAAGTAGTCGACTTCAAGTCGAATCGAGCGCGTATCGTCGCGATTGAGGAACTCGACGTCTTGATCGGCTTGACGATAGCTGGGGCTGGCCAGGATGGCGGCAATGCGTGCCGGCGCCCCGGGGTCCTCCTCACCGGACTTGGGCCGCTGCCACGGCAAGAGGACGCGACGTTCGCGCGGATGCGCCGGCTGTGGTACGTTTCGCTCGTTGCGTAAGTGCTCGCCCATCGCGCCCTCCACGTCGATGCCGCATCGCTCGATGAACCGGCGATTCATGGAGGTAGGAAGCTACCCCTCTCTTAGGGGACGTCGCAAGGGGGGTGACCGCAGGCGCACGACTCTTCCTCTTCCTCGGCCTGCTCGCTCGCGCGGCAGTAGTCACTGCAGAAGGCGTTCTCACCAGCCTGGGCGACGACGTGGCAGGAGCACTTGGCGTGACCGCACTCGATGGTCTCCAGGTTCATCGTCGATAAAGCCTCCTCCACAGAATCATGATGCCAGCGGGATGAGCATAGGATGTGAGGGCCGCAAGAAGAAGTCGCGCCGCCAGATGCTCAGAGCCGAAGGGCTTCGCAAGAGCTTTGGCGCCCGTACGGTGGTCGACGGCATCTCGCTCGCCGTCGGGCGAGGCGAGATGGTTGGTCTGCTCGGGCCCAACGGTGCCGGCAAGACGGTTACGTTCTCGATGATCGTGGGGAGCCTGCAACCGGAAGCCGGGCGGATCTGGATCGATGACGTCGAGGTTACCCAGAAGACCATGGCGCAGCGTGCGCGTGCCGGACTCGGCTACCTCACGCAGGAACGCTCGCTGTTTCGCCATCTCTCGGTCATCGATAACTTGCGATTGATCCTCGAGATGCGCTCCATTCCGGCGGAGCGCAAGCACGAGATGCTCCACCGGCTCATCGAGCAGTTCTCGCTCGAGCCGCTGCTTCACCAACGAGCCGACTCGCTCTCAGGAGGGCAGCAACGCCGTGTCGAGGTCGCGAGGGCACTCGCCACAGAGCCGTCGTACCTATTGCTCGACGAGCCGTTCGCCGGCATCGATCCGCTCACCGTTGCCGATCTGCAGCACATGATGGTGGACCTGCGCTCGCGAAATTACGGTATCCTGGTCACGGACCACAACGTCGCCGACACATTGCGCATCACCGATCGGGCGTATGTGATCCACGACGGGCGCGTCATCACCGTCGGAACCCCGGACCAAATCACCGCCGACCCGCTGGCGCGCGCGGTGTTCTTCGGGGAGCGCTTCCGCTACGCTCGATGAGACGCTGATGCCGGCCATCCAGCCGCTTGCGCGCGTCGATTCCATAGTCCAAGAGGGGGCGTGAAGGTGCATGTTGAACGAGCCGCCCGGCCCTGTTAGGAGCGTATGGAACGGTGCCGACGTAGCTCAGTTGGTAGAGCAGCTGATTCGTAATCAGCAGGTCGTCAGTTCGAGTCTGACCGTCGGCTCCAGCGATAAAGCCCGTGAAATCAAGGCTTGTTCATCGCCGAGCGGCGGGGGCGATGCTGCCACACTTTTCCGTCCTGGCGTAAATCCTGGCGTATCGCCTCTCGAAGCGCCGCGCTTACCTGGGCGATGGCGGCCTGTTGCGCCGTCGGAAGCACGTGCCCGTACGTGCTCAGCGTCGTTTGAACGTCGGCATGGCCCAGGCGTTCCTGTACGACGCGCACGCTCACGCCGTGCGAGAGAAGCAGCGTCGCGTGCGAGTGGCGCGGATCGTGGAATCGAATCGGTGGCAACCCGGCATGCTCCAGCAGTGCGCGAAACTCGAACTTCGTTAGATTCGTCGCGGAGATCGGTTTGCCGATCTGACTAGCGAACATGAGGTCGTGGGTGCGCGACCTCTAGTCGCCGGCGTCCCAAGCTATGCGTCGGCATACTCGGTAAGCTTGGGACCACGCGCGATGTGGGTAGGCTCTGGAACCTTCCCGGCCGCTAAATCGAGCTTCCAACTGTTGAGTTCGCGTACAGCTTCGCGTTCCGTCCGGCGCAGAACCGTGCGCCGTTGTGGCGCTCCATCGTGATCGGGCCATCGGAGTTCTGCGATCCACACGTCCCGTCCAGATGAGTATGTACGGCGGCATATTGCCCCGTCGCCTTTGCGCGCGCCGGCGCTTGGCCGAACGTCTCAAGCCTTGCGGCCTCCGCTTCTCGAAGTAAAGGTTCGCATCGGTGTCGCTGATTTGTTCGCACCAGCCCTGGTACAAGTGATGCGTGTCGAGGACATACTTCGCATCCTGGAGTTCGAGCGGCGCGCGTCGCCAACGGCGACCGGCATTTCGTCGTGGTTCCCGGCCGGAAGGTCACAGAAGCGGTGCTGCGGGAGATGGCACGCCAAGGTTGCACCTTGCTCAATCGCGATTACCGGATGCAGGCAGCGCTTCGGTCGTATCGTTTCCATGCGACAAAGGATGGAGGTATCGTTTCTCGCGCGAACCGACCAGAGCAACTCGCGGAAAGGGGACGAACCGACACGGTGATCGGCCAAGTCTTAGGCCAATCATGCTAGGACGAGGCGGCGTATTGTTTACGTGTCCCTTGATAAGCGGCAGCTTCCTTGCGTTGCCGGGCTGGCGCGGGAACTCAGTCGGCGAGGGCTATTGAGCTTGGTTGCCTATAAGGGTCGGGGGCGAACTCTTCCCGGCGCAGGCTACCCCCTGCCGCGAGACGCCAGGGTCAGCGCCGCGATGCGTGGCAATCGAGGATCGGATACGCGCCCGGAACTCCGTATCCGTCAGTTGCTATGCGAGAGCGGCTATTCTGGCTACCGACTGCAGTGGCCGATTGCAGGTCGTCCGGATGTCGCGTATCCCGGGCGCCGTTTGGCGATCTTCGTCCATGGGTGCTTCTGGCATGGCTGCGAACTCTGCGCCATTCGGCCTCCCAGTCATAACGCCCATTACTGGGCCAAGAAGATCGAGCGAAACCGCGCACGTGACGTCCGGGTCAACGGGGAGCTGCGCCAGGCCGGTTGGCAAGTTTTTGTAATTCGAGAATGCGATCTACGAAATGGAGTAGAGTGTCTCGCTCCCGTTCTCGAGCAACTAGCCTGTACGACGCGAGCAACCGAGACCCGTACCCCAGGAAAGGGGGGCAACGGGGGCTAACCCTAGCACTTGACATGCGAATTGGCGAGCTAGCCAGGGCCGTCGGGCGGTCCGTGGACACCATCAAGCGATGGGAGGATCAAGGCCTTCTAATGTGCCCACGAGACGTCCGAGGCCGCCGAGTCTACAATCAAGCCCACGTTGAGCTTTGTCTACGGCTTGCTGACCTCAGTCTGCTCGCGCAACGGCGCTCTGAGCGGCTGAAGGCTCTTGCCGACCGTGAACCGTGCCAGCTATCTCTTCTTGCTTCGCCCGAAGCAGAGAGAATTGCGGGATGAGGGACGCAGCGCATTCTCTGATTGCGGTTAGCCTATTCTCAGGTGCCGGCGGCCTTGATTTAGGGGTTGAGCAATGTGGCGTCCACGTTGCGGCCGCGCTAGAGCGAGACCCAGTAGCCTGCAAGACACTAAAGCGTAACTTTGCTGAGAAGCGCGAGCACCCCACCAAGATCATCCAGGGCGACATCGAGGAAATCTCCGTCAGCGAGCTGCGGACCGCAGCTGGGCTCTCGCGCGGCGACGTAGACCTGGTAATCGGCGGGCCGCCTTGTACGCCATTCTCCAAGTCTGGGTACTGGATCGAGTATAAGCGAGCGGGGCTTGATCCGGACCGCTTCTTGCTCGAACATTACGTGCGCTTCGTCAAGGAGCTGAGACCCCGCGCGTTCATTATGGAGAACGTGCATGCTCTTGCCTACAAGAACCACAATCGCAAGTCGCTCGATACGCTCCGTAGCGCCCTTGGCGAGCTCGGCTATCACATTAACGAGCGCGTGCTCGTCGCGGCTGAGTACGGGGTTCCACAGGTGCGACAGCGCCTCTTCATCATCGGTGCGAAGGCGCGAATGCCGGTGTTTCCCAAAGCGACGCACAGCGGAACGTACGAGACGAAGCGTCAGTTCGACGGCGACTTGAAACCGTTCGTGACGTGCGCTCAGGCGTTCCGCGGCCTTCCAGACATACCTGAGTCGGGCGAGGCCGTTGGCGGTCTCTACGGCCACCTCCTCCCGGAAATCCCGACGGGCGATAACTACCTGTTCTTTACGAGAGAGCGCGGTTACCCTAAGCCGAAGTTCAAGTGGCGGTCGCGCTACTGGACGTTCCTACTCAAGCTGCACCCAGAGCGCCCATCGACGACGATCCAGGCGCAGCCAGGGCCATATATCGGTCCTTTCCACTGGGATAATCGGAGGCTTCGAGTCCCCGAGTTGAAGGCGCTCCAGACGTTCCCGCATTCGTTCGTGTTCGAGGGCAATCGTCGCGCTGTGCAGGTGCAGATCGGTAACGCGGTGCCGCCGCAGCTCGCGCGGCTCGTCGGAGACTCACTTATCGCCTCGGCTCTCGATGAACCGGGGAAGGAGAAGAGCGCGTAGCCATGGCTCGGGCACGCTTCGCGACTCGCAATCGTATCCCATCAATCATCGCAAGCCTCACGCCAGAGCCTTATACGCTTAAGGTTGAGGCTGCTGAGCAGCGCGACTTTGGTTATTTTGCCGAGCTGCGACGCGGGAGCGATACGCTAAAGCTTATCGAACTCTATCCCTATACCGTAGTGGGCCCAGGAGCGCATCGTCATCCTGACGAGCGCCGCATAGAGCTGGAGTTGAAGCGGAGAGAGAAGCAGATCGCGCGGACGCCGCCACCCGACCGAACCGGTGTCATGCTAGGCCTGCGCGATCGCGACGTTGATGGCAGCGACGCGCCGGGACTATTAGTCGCACTGTCTTTTGGTATTTTCAAGGATGTCGTGTCGCGCAGCTCGATCCAATTCCCAAAGCGCCTCCTACTCGAGGCAGAGGTACTCGGGGCTGCCGCGTTTGCGAAGACGGTGGCTGCGCTCGGCACACCGACCAGAGCCATCACTCTCGTGATGCGGCCGGAGATCTTCCCATTCTTCCTGACGCAGCTCGCAGACGATTTCGCGGCACCGCAGGATTGGGATCCGCAGGCAGTCGCTCAAGTGGTCGAGGCTACGCGACGGTATTACGCCGTTCCTGATGAACTTAGGAGAGACGCAGTCGCGCCTGAACCAAGCGCGACTGGCACGCAGGTTGAGCTGCGCGCGCGGGCTACTCGTGAGATCACGCAGCCGCTTCGCGACCGACGCTTCTCGCTGCAAGTGAAGGTTGCGTACGATCACCGCTGCGCTGCCTGCGATATACAACTCGAGTTGGTGCAAGCTGCCCACATAGATCCCGTGGAGGATCCGGCGAGTACCGATGAAACGCAGAACGGCATCGCACTCTGTGCGTTACATCATCTAGCATATGATACGGGGTTGATCGATATACTCGCGACCGGGGCAATCGTTGTCAACGAGCAGCGCGCCGCGGAATTAGCTGACAGTCTTCGAGCCGGCGGCCTTGATCACTTCCGTGTCAACTTGCGATCGATATTACGTCCACCCGCGAAGGAGGAAGACCGGCCGGCAACGCACCATTTCGAAAGGCGCACAGCGTATCTCGTGCACCGTGACGTCACCTAGATTCGATAGTAGCGCGCTTTGAGCGGGCTTGCCATCGAGCTCGCCTGTCTCGCCGCGGCGACCGATCTTGTCCTCGCGTACACCGCGCGTTGGCGAGCGCCGAAAATCGCAGGCCGAGGCGGCGCAGCTGTATCGCATGTGGCTTCGGCGAGTTTGTGGTGCTTGCGGATCCTCAATGCCGATGAGCGTGCGCGAGTAGCTCGTATTCTACTCCCATAAGGATTGCGGGTTCTCTTGGCTACAAGGTCGTAGGCGAGGTCACGCTGAGCTGACTTTGCCGAGTTCCGTGTGTTTGGAGCCGTCGGGTAGCCCTCAAAGCCCTGCAGGTGGCGTTCCAGCACGTGTCGCTGGCGCTCTGAGATCGCAGTGCTCGCGTGCTGGGTCCAGAGGCGAGTTCCCGCCCTGGCTTCCGTGCCGGCATGAGCGTTCAACGGTCATGCGTTCGCGACAATCGACCGGAGAGCCGCGGAACGCCTGAGCATGAACCCAACCTTCTTGGCGCCAAGAGGTGCGAGGGACCGCCCTTTGGCGTCGAAACTCTTTTATCTAAACCGCCGGGCCAAGCCGTCAGGCCGGAAACCGCCAATCTTGCGGATATCTGGTAATTCAAGGTAACGCCGCCAACGACGCGAGCGTAGGTGCCATATTATACCTATCTCTGCCCCGCTATGCCGCACAATAATTAAGCCTCGTCGGGACAAGGTTTGTTCATCGCCGAGCGGCGGGAGCTGCCAAACTTTTCCCGTTCTGGCGTATCGCCTCTCCAAGCGCCGCGCTTACCTGGGCGATGGCGGCCTGTTGCGCCGTTGGAAGCACGTGCCCGTACGTGCTCAGCGTCGTTTGAACGTCGGCATGGCCCAGGCGCTCCTGTACGACGCGCACACTCACGCCGTGCGAGAGAAGCAGCGTCGCGTGCGAGTGACGCAGATCGTGGAATCGGATCGGTGGCAACCCGGCGCGCTCCAGCAGTGCGCGAAACTCGCGCTTCGTTAGATTCGTCGCGGAGATCGGTTTGCCAACCTGATTAGCGAATATGAGGTCGTGCGGGCGACAGAGGCTCCCGGCGGGCGGCGGCTGGGTCCCGTCTCGGACCACGAAGCGCTCGTACTCGGTCCGCTCCGCTAACATCCGCGCACGGTGCGACTTCAACGCTGCTACTGTAGCTTCATCCAGATCAATGCGGCGCGTCCCAGCTCGCGACTTCGTTTGCGCCCGGGTGCGCGTGCGCGCGTCCAAGCGCGCCTGTACAATGACGTGAGCGTCCCGCAGCGCAGACCATCGGAACGCCAGCAGCTCCCCCTGACGCATACCGGTCGTCAGCGCGAGGATCCACAGCGCCTCTAGGCGATCGCCACGTGCGGCAACGAGGAGCGCGCGTTGCTGCTCTTCGTCGAGCACACGCATTTCTCGCCGCTCGACGCGCAACCGCAACCGACGACGGCCCTGTGTGTGAAACGGTATCGTCTCGAGCAGGCCGTCCGATATCGCATCGGTGAGGATTGTTTTCAGCGTAACGAGACATTGCCGACGCGTGGTCGCGCCGACCTCTTCGTCGCCGATGAAGGCGGCAACAGCGTCGTCGTTGACCGCACGCAACGGACGCCTGCCAAAGCGTGGGACGAGGTGCAGGCGCAAGTTGCCTTCATATTGCCGGAAAGTATTCGCACCGATCTCTAGTTGTCGCCGCTGGAGCCACTCCGCGGCGTAGACGGCGAACAGTGGGCCGTGTGAAGCGCGCGCGACGGCGGGGTTTTTACCGGCGGCAAGGTCTAATCGCCACTGGCTCAGTACCCGCGCAGCCTCGCGCTGCGTCTTTCGCTCGGCTAAGCGTCGCATAGGCGCGCCGTCGTCGGCGGTCCAACGCAGCTCCGCGATCCAAACTGCGCGCCCGCTCGGATAGGTTCGCTGGTAGATCGTGCCGTCGCCGCGGCGGGCGCGTCTACGCACCATCAAGAGCGCGTCGGCCGTTCCAGAAGTGCGTACTTGTCACGCAATATCACATAATCGGCACTCCAATCTTCCGGCTCGCGTAGAATCGTTCGTCGCAAGTCGAGGCGCCAGCCTCGCGAATCGCACCATTCTAGGTATTGCCCGCTCAATAGACGTGTTTGCGCACTGCGCCGCACATTCGGCGGCAGGCGCGCGAGTATGACCTGCTGGATCAATTGCCAGTCGGCGGGGCTAACTATTGGCGCCAGATCGCGCCATGCCCGCTCGAGGCAGTCGTCCCCATCTATTCGCGCTGGGAGCAACTCGCCGACCGATCGGCGCATTAGCGGCGCCACAAAACAAATATATTCAGCGAGGCCGCAGTCCTCAAGGCCATACCAGTCGCTCGAGTATTCGCGAGGCAGCGGGAGTCTGAGCAGCCATCGCAGCCGCCCCGCAACGAAGTGCTGGAGTGCGGGCCTCAGCATATACTTGCCTAAATTGTACGAATCGAGTATTCCGTTGGCCCCGGGCACTAAAGCGCTGGTGTCGTCGGCGAGCCGTAATGCGCTGTTCAGCCAGCGTTGCGTGACAGCGCATGGACATGATGCGGAAGCGACGTCGCGTCTAGACCGCCATGGCGCCACGCACGCGTCGAGTGTTGGTGATCCTGGCTCGCGGGAGAGATCGGGTGCCAGGAGTTCGAGCAGATCGCGTAGCGTCGTCGGGCGCGGGTGCGGCCGGAGGAAATAAGTATGGATTTGGTGGCGGCCTACTCTGTAGGGTCGGCCGGCATTAGCGTTGCGCACAGTTATCGTATGAGCCACGCTCCCTGCTGTGCTGTACCCTCGAGCAGCAAGCGCGGCGGCGATGATCCGCATGATTTGCGCCGGCGCCCCACTCGCATAGCGCAACATTGTGTTGGTGTCCATGGCTCTATTTTCTCGTATGAGGAGCGCAGGCGCAAGAGAATCTGATTGTGGTTTTCTCGGCGTTGTCTCAGTCTTAGCACCCGAGAAGATTGTCAGCACCCGCGAACATAATCAGCGTGTGAGGCCCGTGGCACGAAACCTTATACGCACGGGGCTCGATTTGCGCGCCGCCGCCGCGGTACGGTGGCGGCATGACTACGCACACATCGCCGCCGGCGCGCACCGAGCGCCGCGACGGCACCCACCCCCGCGATCAGCTCCTCTCGGCGCGCGAGACGGCGGCGACGCTCGGCGTCTCGGCGCGCCAGCTCGGACGTATGACCCGGCGAGCTGCGTCCGACGTCGAGGCCCGCGCGATCGTCGCGCGCGGCTATGTACCTCGCTGGTCCGTGGCGTCATCGCCGGGG
Source organism: bacterium (assembly GCA_004298665.1). GTDB lineage: Bacteria > Vulcanimicrobiota > Vulcanimicrobiia > Vulcanimicrobiales > SCRA01 > SCRA01. The sequence continues at coordinate 16,473 of SCQY01000241.1, forward strand.
CGCGTCCTGTTTCGGGCGGCCGACATCGACGCACTCCTCGGCCACGGCTATGGGACCGAGCTCACCGCTACTAGCGTGCCGCGCGCCGCGCGGAGGACGACGCCATGATCGGCGTCGCTATCATCTTCGCGGCAATCGTCGTCGCCGCGATCGCAGCGCACGCCGCGTTCGCCGCGTTCGCCGCGCCTGCGGCTGCCGCAGCGGCGGCTAGCGCCGCCGCGAACCAGCTCGTCGCGCTCGACGTGGCCGCCGAAAGCTACTACGCGGACCATGCTGCGACGCCGCCAGCTGACCTATACGCGCGGGTCGGGCCGTACGTGACTGTCGTCCCTAGCGACCCGGCTGATCAGGGCCATGGCGCCGACTACACGGTCGAGACGTACGCGTCGGGTGATGGCTGGGTGATCGACGACGGCTACCGCCACCCCGCGTCCGCACTGCGCGGGTTGCGGCGCTGGGACGGCACCCCCGGAGATACGCCGCACGGCACGTGCGACGACGATTGCACCCGACTCGTGTACGACTCCGGCGTCGGCGTGCTGGGGGCGCCGTGAGCGTGCGCTACGCGCGGGTACCGCTGTGGTGGACCCGTGAGCTGCGTGGGCGTATGCTATGCGTCGCCGTCGCGCTAGCGGCCTACGCCGATGCCCACGGTGCTGGCGCGAGACCGACGATCGCCCGTCTCGCGGCTGACACCGGGCTCGATGTCCGTCACGTGCGGCGTGCCCTGATCGAGCTACGCGGCCGTGGTGTGATCGCGGTTAGCGACGCGTCTCCTGGGCGAGCCGTCACATACGCTATCGTAACGCAGCCCCGGGCTGATACAGCCCTATCCGGACCAGATCGGCCCCGGGCTGATACAGCCCTACCCCCTGCTCGACCCCGGGCTAAATCGGCCCCCCAAACATCTGCTGCTGATTTAGAGCAGCAGCAAGGGGAGGTGCAGGAGGGGCTCGAGCGAGCCGATGCCGTTGCTGCGGTCGTCGCACTTGGCGCAGATGTCGGGACAGCGACTCGGCTCGTCGAGCGGTGCGGTGCCAGCGAGATGCTGCGGCTGATCTGTGTACTGCAGACCCGCGGTGGCGTCCGTCGTCCAGTGGGGTGGCTGGTACGGGCAGCCGAGCGCCCCGGAGAGTACCGCGGCGTCGAGCAGGCTGCCGCAGACCCGCCGCGCCACGGCCCTAGGCTGGTCTATTCGGCTCCGCGCGCAGCTGCGATGCCGCCGGACGAATATAGTGAGCGCATCCGCCGGCTACTCGCTCGGGAGGATGCCCCACTCCAGATGCCCGTCGAGGAGGCTGCGCGATGATCGCGACGATCTCGCTGGCAGTGCAGCTCGCGTGGCTCGCCTCGGGGCCGCTTCCATCGCCGCATGCGGCGTACGTGGCGATGCGGCGCGCGGAAGGGTGGCCGCCGCAGTCTCACTGGGGACCGCCGCACGGTGCCTGCGTGCGTGGGCTACTGCGCCACGTGCTACCGTGTGATCGCGCCGAGCGCAGAGCGTTCGTCGCGGACATGGGCCTCGCTTTGCTCGACGGCATCGCGACGCAGGCAGGGCTCCGTGCTGGGCGTGCTCGGTACCCTGATCTATGGACGCAGGCCGTGCGGCCGGGTGTTACCAGCCGTCAGTGTGCCCCTAGCGGCGATTGCCGAATTTGGTGGGCTCAGACCCCCTTCGCAGCGCCGCCAGGTGTTGTCGCCTCGGCCGCCCTCGCATGGCCAACCCGTGAAGTGGATCCTCTCGTGGTTCCGTTCGCCGGTGGCGGGCTGCCTCTGATGCTCGCAGGCGGAATCGCGTATCGTGCGATCACTGCGTGGCGAGAGCGCTCGTGGTCGCCTCGCGAGCGCGCGACGGAGAGCTACGTCGAGGCGGGCAGTCACGTCTACGGTATCGGAACCTGGCTATCGCTACTGGCTCAACGGCGTGCGCTGTCAGGCTGGTATCAGTCGTGCGTCCATGCTGCGCAGGATCATGCGTACGTCGCCCAGGGGACCGGAACCGGTAACGCACAGTACGTGCTCGCAGGCGTACCACCGACGTGCCAGCAGTGGTCCTCGATTCCGATCCCTGGCGGCTGGCGATGATTCGCTTCACCGCCTTCGCTCCCCCAATGCGCATATGCGTGAGCTGCGGCCGGCGCGCGCCGGTCGCGCTCTCCGCCGGCGGTCGAGCGCTGTGCTATCGATGCCTGTGCCCGTCAGCCGTACGATCCCTAATTCGCTCGCGTGATGGGGAGGCCGGGCGCTAATAGCGGCGGTACAGCGAAACACCTTACACAGTCCTTACATTCGCGTGCGCTCCTGTCATGCTATGCCGACTTGGCGATTTGCACCCATCGTCGCGGTGGTGCATCGTGATAGTGCGACGACACGGTGCGCCGATACGGCGAAGGGAGTACGTCGGCCCGATGGGACCACGGATGACAAAAGGTAGTGTCGAGGAGCGAGCGACGCAGTTAGAGGCGACGGTCCATAGCATTGTTGGCGCCTTGGCTGGTCCTCCTCCGCGGCGAAAAGCGCAAACGAGTGGAGTTGGTGTAGCGCTTGCGACCGAGCGTGAGGCCATACTTGGGGCGCTACGGGGTGGCTGGAGCGTTTATGCGATAGCGCGGCTGATTCACGCGCGCGGCGGTGGCTACTCCCTCGACAGCCTAAAGCGCGGCATCACGCGGCTAGCTATCGACGCCGGCCTACGCCCGGCACGAGGTCGGCGCGCCGCCACTGCCCAGCCGACACCGCCAAAGCCCACTACCATCCCTCCGCGAGCTAAGCCGACCACGACGACGAGTACGATCGATGCATTTTCGAGGGCGCAACGGCGCCCCTAAGGAGACGATCGCGTGAAGAGACTCATCTGTACCTACGGGGACAAAGGCGGCGTCGGAAAGAGCACGATAGCCCGAGCGCTTGGTGAAGTGCTCATCGCCGCCGACAAGCGACCTCTGTTGGTCGATGCCGACCCGACTGTCGGGCACCTCGTCGGCTATCTAGGGGTGCGAGGCGACGATGGTTGGCCCGTCATCCCGCAGCCTCCAACGGGCGTACGCACGTACGCGCTCCACGGGAGCGCCGACGATCGCGTCGAGTTCGGCGCGATCCTGGAGGCGGGCCGCGACCTCATTGTCGTGGACTTGCCAGCGGCGTCGGCCACGCTTCTGCGTCAGGTGGAGGCCGATTACGGGCTCTTCGGCCTGGCTCACCAGATGGGATACGACGTTACGCTCATCGCGGCGCTCACCCCGGACGCAGCCTCGATGCTGGCGGTTGCTGACGCAGCGGAGCTTGATCCCGACGCGACAATCATCGCTGCGCGGAATCTCGCGTTCGGTGAGTCGCGGCATTTTTTGGTGTGGGACGGCTCAGAGAGTGAGGGGGTCGGGCCTGCGCGTGGTAAGGAGATTATTGCCCGGCGCGGTGCAGAGATAGAGGTTCCGCGGCTTGACCCTGCGACGGTAGCGCTCCTGGGGACACATCGGCTGACCTACCACGAGGCCATCGCTTCCCCGAGGCTCATCCTTCCGCGCCGGCAACAGGTCGCCCGCTGGCTTTCACAGGTGCAGGGCGAGTTCGAGCGCGTCGGCACCGCGCTCGGGTTTGGTGGCCGCGCAAAGCGAGGTGCGGCATGAGTACGCTCGATCGCATCCTGGAGCGTATGCCAGACGAGGCGCACCGAGAGTCATTTTTGCGCCTGGTCAACGAGGCGGGGCTGAAGGACGATTCGCTCGACCTACTCCATCTCGCGCTCATCCAGGAGGTGAGCTACGGCGTAGTAGACGCGATGACCGCGCAGCGCGAGCGCACGGAAGAGATCTACGCCGAGGCACCCACCACATTCAGCACGCTCGCCGATATGCTCGCCGAGCTCCTCGTTCCGCACTTGAATACCGACGGCGAGGCGATAGAGACGCACGTGCGCATCGCCATCGCCGAGCATGATCGTAGCGTAGCGGACCGCCTCGCGCGATTTGGCCTGGCCGCCGACTCGGCCATCGCCAAACTCGATCATGCTGCGACTGCCGCAGATCAATCCGCACGCGCGCTCGCAACCGTCCACGAACGTATTGTGCGTACGACCGGCGTCAGCCGCGCGACGGCGGCGATGCTGCTCCTTGTAGCACTGCTGATCGGCGGCATCGGCGGCTGGTCCGCAGGCCGCCACGGCCTGCCGTATCATCACGTCGCCGTCGCGGCGGCACACACGCACAGGAGATAGATCCATGCACCTCTTGCTTTGGGCTGCGGCCGCCGTGGTCTACACCATCGCGATATGGCCATATATCGCGCACATCCTCGACCCATCGCTCCGCCCCGTCAGCGCCTTCGCGTCGGGGATGTACTTTTTCGTCGGCGTCGTCTCGACGCTGCTGGTAGCGTTCATCCCGGGCGGCGATATCGTCGCTCCCGTGTCTTGGCTTGCGTGGTGGGCGGCAGCTATCTTTGCGGCTGACTGCGGCGCTCGCTACGACATCTTCCAGCAGCTCATGGCGCACTACCATGGCGTAGCCGCGGCAGCGCCTCGCGAGGCGCCAGAGCACCATGCTGCTGCGTTCGGCCGCCTCTACGGCGGCCTGTCGCTTGCGCATGGCTTCATCGGGATCATCCAGCATCGCGGCATCGGCCGCACGACAAAGGAGTAGGGATATGCTGCACACGATTCTGGCGATGACTCTTGGCACTGTAGCATATGCCTATCCGTTGCGCTGCGCGAGCGCGCTCCACAGCCCCCGTCTCATGTCGGGAGCGGCGACCATCGCGGCGTATCTCGGGAGCTGGTGGGTCGCAGCGC
>SCQY01000242.1 GCA_004298665.1 bacterium
CCCCCGACGCTCATGGAGTGGTCCACGGCGACCTCGCGCTGGTGGGCTCGGGCGATCCCTTGCTCGCCAGCGAGGATCTCAGCGCGGCGGCCGCGGCGCTGAAGAAGGCGGGTGTTCGCCGCATCGAAGGCGACTTGGTGGTCGATGCCACGGCGTTCAGCGGCCCCGAACAGAATCGAACCTGGCTGCCAAGCGACCTCGAATACAAGTTCGCGGCGGGGGCCAGCGCGCTGGCGCTCGATGAAGGTTTGGTGCAGATCGACGTGACGCCGACTTCCCCGGGCGTGCCTGCGAAAATCGCACTGGAGCCGGCGAACAGCGCGATCCGCATCACGGGGCAGGCGATGACCACGAGCTCGACGATGTCGCTCTCCATCGAGCGCGACGATAGCGGCCATGGTCTGGTGATATCGGGCGGCATCCCCGCAGGAGCAAGACAGAGCTTCTGGCGCACCGTCGTCGGCGAGCCGGCCTTCGCCGGCAACGTTTTCGCGCACATGCTGCGCGCGAACGGCATCGCGGTGAACGGCGTGCGTATCGCTGAGCATCCGATGCAGGAGGGAACGGCGCTCTGGGACCATTCCTCGGAATCCGTGGGCGAACTGGTGCGCAGCATGTTCTTCGAATCGAACAACCACACCGCCGAACAGCTGCTGCGCGTCGTCGGCCGTGACGTCCGGCCGGCGGACGCGGACGCCGCAGGGAGTCTTTTCGCGGGAAGTCAGGCCGAGCGGCGTCTCTTCGCCGCTGCCGGCGTCGCTCTCGGGACAACGCGCGTCGCCGACGGAAGCGGCCTCTCACCCCAGGACCGCATCGCGGCCGGCACGCTGGCACGCCTGCTGGCACTCGATCTCTCCTCGCGCGGAGGGGCGGCGTTCGTCAAGGCGCTGCCGCGCGCGGGGATCGAAGGAACGGTGCGCTTCCGCTCGCTGGGCGAGGCGCTGGGGATGGTGCGCGCGAAAGACGGGTACGAGGATGGGGCGAGCAGCCTCGCCGGATACGTTCAGACGCGCCATCACGGCATGGTCACGTTCGCCTTCATCGCCGACGACTGGGACTCTCTCGACCGCGTCTGGCAGCTGGAGGATGAGATCTTGGATCGCGTGAGCACGCTATGACGCAGCAGATGCCACTCTATCCACTGCTCCTGGCGCCCAAGATGTCCAAAGCGATCTGGGGCGGGCAGGCGCTGGTGGAGCGCTTTCACAAGCCAGGCTCGCCGGAGGATACGCTCGGCGAGTCATGGGAGTGCTGGGACGAGAATTCCGTCGCCAACGGGCCGCTTGCGGGGCATACGATCGCCCAGCTGCGCGCCACGCTCGGCAGCGCGCTGATGGGCGAGCTCGATCCGGCGCGCCTCTTCCCGATCCTTACCAAGATCATCGACGCACAGCGGAATCTCTCCGTGCAGGTGCATCCCGGCGATGCCTACGCCCGGCGTGTGGAACACCAGGAGAACGGCAAGACGGAGTGCTGGTATATTCTCGAGGCGGGCGCGGACGCTGCGCTCTACCTGGGATGGAATCGAGCGACCGATCGTGCCGAATACGAACGCCGGGTCGCCGACGGCACGCTGGGCGAGCTGTTGCGCCGCGTTTCCGTGGAGTCCGGTCAGGCCTACTACTTGCCGGCCGGCACGCTCCATGCCATCGGCGCGGGCATCGTACTCTTCGAAACGCAGCAGGCCAGCGACCTCACGTATCGGATCTTCGATTGGAACCGCGTCGGCGCTGACGGCAAGCCGCGTCCGCTGCACGTCGAGAAAGCCGGTGACGTACTCGACTTCCATGCCGCGCACTTCGCCGCCGTGACGCCGCTGACGTACGAGCTTGAGGGATTGCAGCGCACCGCCCTGATCTGCGATCCACGCTTCTGGGTGGAGCGCATCGACGTCGGCGCGGCAGGCGGCGAAGTGAACCTCGAGGGGATGCCGCTGGTCGCGATGGCGCTTGGCGAGCCCGTGCAGGTCGCATATGACGAAGGTGTCGTCGATCTCGCCCCCTTCCAGAGCGCCCTCATCCCCGCCGGCCTCGAACACATCCGCCTCTGCGCGCCCGCTTCACGCGAAGCGGGCCTGCTCGCCGCCGCCCCGCCCGCCGACCACGACGCAGTGCGGCGCCGGCTGGCCTCCGCGGGTGTCTCCGTGGAGCGCAGCGATGCTTTTACGACGCAGTTCGCGGCCGCGAGAGGAGCCGAGGAGGCAACGGTAAAGCCCCTGGCCCGGTGAGCGATACACAGCCTGAGACTCTCCCTCGCTCGTTGATCGAGCATCTGCTGGCCGTCGCCCTCGAGCGCGGCGGTGAGCATGCGGAGCTTTTCTTCGAGCAGCGGCTCTCGCATGCACTACGCCTCCAAGAGGGGCGCATCCACGAGGCCGGCGTCAGCGTGACGCGCGGCGTCGGCATTCGCGTGCGCGTCGGTGACCAGCAAGGGTACGGCTACAGCGACGATCTCTCGCAGGGATCGCTCGAGCGGGCGGCACGCGTGGCGGGCAAGATCGCGCGCGGCGGGCATATCCTGCACGCCGTCTCGGTGAACGAACGCCCCGTCGAGAACATGTACATCGAAGGCGAGTGGAGCGATAGGGTCGCGATGGGACGGCGCGTCGATCTCCTGCTGCGCGCCGACGCTGCGGCGCGGCGCTCCGATGCGCGGGTGCGGGCCGTGAACGGCAACCTGGCCGACGAAGTGCAAGACGTGCTGATCGCCAACAGCGACGGGCTGCTGGTGCGTGATCGCCGCCCTCTGGTAGCGCTTTCGGTGCAGGTGGTAGCCGAGCGCAACGGCGAGCGCACCCAAGGCTACTTCGGTGACGGAGGAAGGCGAGGTTTCGAGTTCTACGATCGCGTTACGCCGGAGTGGATCGCGGGAGAGGCGGCGCGCATCGCCGTCGTTAACCTCGAGGCCGTCGAGGCGCCCGCGGGTGAGCTCCCGGTGGTCGTCGGACCCGGCGGGGGCGGCGTCCTGCTCCACGAGGCCGTTGGCCACGGTCTGGAGTCCGACTTCAACCGCCAGGGCGTCTCGCTCTACAGCGGACGCATCGGCGAGCGCGTGGCCAGCGAGCTCGTGACGATCTACGATGACGGCAACCTCCCCGGCGAGCGCGGCAGCATCGCCGTCGACGACGAGGGGACGCCGGGCCAGCACAAGATCCTGGTCGAGCACGGCATGCTGCGCGGCTACATGCAGGACAACATCAACGCCGAGCTGATGCACACGCACTCGACGGGCAGCGGGCGCCGGCAGTCGTTCCGCTACCTTCCGCAGCCGCGCATGACCAACACCTATATGCCGGCCGGCGATCTGCAACCCGACGAAGTGATCAAGCGCGTGAAGCGAGGCTTCTACGCCAAGTCGTTCTCAGGCGGGCAGGTAGAGATCTCCAAGGGCGACTTCGTGTTCATGGTGGGTGAAGGGTATCTCATCGAGGACGGACGCCTCACCGCGCCCGTCAAAGGGGCGACGCTGATCGGCAACGGACCGGAGATCATGACGCGCGTCAGCGCCGTGGGCTCCGACATGAAGTTGGCCAATGGCTCCTATACCTGCGGCAAGGGCGGGCAGCTCGTGCCGGTGGGCGTGGGTCTGCCCACGCTCTTGATCTCCTCGATGACGGTGGGAGGGTCTCGTGTCGGCTGAGCCGTTGGAGTTGGCGCATCGCGCCGTGGCGCTAGCTACGGGGGCCGGGGCGAAGGAGGCAGAAGCGACGCTGATTGTCTCCGATACCTTTAGCGCCGAGGCGCGCGGCGAGCAGATCACCAAGCTGCAGCAAAGCGTGGGCCGCTCGCTGACCCTGCGGGCGTTCGTCGACGGCCGCAAGGCCACGCTAGCCACCACGGACCTCTCGCCCGAAGGTACCGCTGCGCTCGTCGAACGCTGTGTGGAGGCGGCACGCAGCGTCGAACGGGATCCGCTCGGCGGGCTGCCGGAGCCGGAGCCGGTCGCGGCGGCCGATCTGCACATCTTCGAGCCGGACGTTCGCGCACGCTCCGAGGATGAGAAGCTGGCCGATGCGCTTGCGATGGAACGTGAGATGCGCGCCTACGACGCACGCATCGACAACTCCAACGGTTCGCGTGTCGCCGATGCGGTAACATCCGTTGCCTTGGTCAATTCGCTGGGATTCGAGGGCAGCTATACCTGTAGCTCCGTCAGCCTCTCTGCCAGTCCCGTGGCGCGCGATGGAGCGGAGAAGCGCACGGCGCACTACGGTGCCAGCAGACGCGGGTACGGCGCCATGCCCGCGGCGAGCGAGATCGCCCGTATCGCTGCGCGCCGCGCCGTCGAGATGTGCGGCGCACGCAAGCCGCGGACGGCCATTCTGCCCGTCATCTTCGAGCGCGACGTCGCCGCGGTGCTGCTGGGGGATCTCTTCGCTGCGTGCAGTGGGGCCAATGTCGCCATTGAGAATTCGTTTCTTGCCGGGCGCGTGGGTGAGCGCATCGGCAGCGGCCTGGTTACCATCGTTGATGACGGGCTCCTTCCCGCGGGCATGGGGTCCTCGCCCTTCGACGCCGAGGGCGTGCCGACGCGCAAGACGGTGGTCTTCGAACGGGGCGTGCTGCGCAGCTTCCTCTTCGACAGCTATCACGCGCGCAAGCTCGGGGCGAAGAGTACGGGGAATGCCTCCGGCGGTACCGTGGGCCCCAACAACTTCTATCTCCAGCCGGGAAGCGGGAGCCTCGAGGATCTCATCGCCCGGACGCCGCGCGGCATCCTGGTCTACGACATCATCGGCTTTGCCACCGAACACGTCACGGGGACGTGGTCGCGCGGGGCGTCGGGCTTCATGGTGGAGGATGGGAGAATCGTTTACCCGGTCGATGGATTCACCATCGCCGGCAACTTGCGCGACATGCTCGCGACGCTCGACGATGTGGCGGGAGATATCGTCTACGAGTCTCCCATCGTCAGTCCTAGCTTTCGCGTGGCGGAGATGACCGTCAGCGGAACGTAACCCAGGGAGGCTGACTCCGGCTTGCGAAACCCCTTTACCATTATGGGACAGCAGCCAGCGATCGGTTTTTCCATCATCATGCGCGTCGAGATGCCCAACGAACCCGGCGCTTTCGGTACCGTGGCCTCGCTGATCGGCGAGGCAGGCGGTGTCGTCGGCGCAGTGGACGTACGCTCGGTAACGCGCCTGAGCACCGTGCGCGACTTCACCGTGCAGGTAGCCTCCCAGAACGCAGCCGATGCCGTGCTTGCAGCCGTTTCGCGCCTCCCGGGCGTAACCGTCGTGAGCGTCTCAGATTCGACGTTCCTTGCGCACCTGGGCGGCAAGATCCAAATCGAGCCGAAGATTCCGGTGAAGACGCGCCAGGATCTTTCGATTGTCTATACGCCCGGCGTGGCGCGTGTCTCGCTGGCCGTGGCCGAAGATAAGCAGAAGGCGTTCCAGCTCACGATCAAGCGCAATACCGTGGCGGTCGTCACCGATGGTACGGCGGTACTGGGCCTGGGCGATATCGGGCCGCTCGGGGCGTTGCCGGTGATGGAGGGCAAGGCGATGCTCTTCAAACAGTTTGCCGGCATTGATGCCTTCCCGATCTGCCTCGATACGAAGAACGTCGACGAGATCGTAGAGACGGTGGTGCGCATCGCGCCGGTCTTCGGCGGAATCAACCTCGAAGACATCAGCGCGCCGCGCTGCTTCGACGTAGAGCGCCGCCTCATCGAGCGGCTCGACATCCCCGTGATGCACGACGATCAGCACGGTACGGCCGCTACGATCCTCGCCGCGCTGATCAACGCAGCAAAGGTGGTCGGCAAGCCTCTCGACTCTCTGCACGTGGTGGTGGTGGGCAGCGGGGCCGCCGGCACCGCTTCCATAGAGATGGTGCTGGCAGCGGGCGCAGCAGACGTGATCGCCGTCGACAAACCGGGTGCCCTCTACCGCGGCGCAGCCTACGAGAACCCTCATTGGACGTGGCTGGCCGACCATACCAACAAGGAGAATCGCAAAGGCACGCTGCACGACGCGCTGCGCGGTGCCGACGTCTTCATCGGCGTCTCCGCGCCGGGGATCCTGAAAGTCGAGGACCTCAAGGTGATGGCCAAGGATCCCATCGTCTTCGCGATGGCCAATCCCACGCCGGAGATCATGCCGGACATCGCGGCGCCCTACGTTGCCGTGATGGGCACCGGGCGCTCCGATTATCCCAACCAGATCAATAACTTGCTAGCCTTCCCCGGCATCTTCCGCGGCGCCCTCGACTGCCGTGCCGCGCGCATCAACGAAGAGATGAAGCTGGCTGCAGCGCATGCCATCGCGAACGTGGTGGGCGACGAGCGCTCCGCCGACTACGTCATCCCCAGCGTCTTCGATCCTCGGGTGGTCGACGCCGTCACCAAGGCTGTCATAACGGCCGCCGTAGAATCGGGCGTGGCACGCCGCGCGCTGGCCCTCGCGGAGCGGGAAGAGCACGAAGTGCTCGCCTAAAGTGCAAGAGATCCAGATCACACACAAGGGATCGGCCGGTCGCTTTACGGAATCTTGAGGAAAATCTCAAGCGATCGGCCGATAACCAGGAGTGTCATGGCAGCCCGTGTGTTGATCATCGAAGACGATCCGGACGTCGGCTCCTTGGAGGAGACCCTGCTTCGGCAGGCCGAGTACGATACGCGCTGGGTACTTACCGGGGAGGCGGGGCTAGCCACGGCAGCCGCCTTTCACCCCGATGTCGTGGTCCTCGACGTGGGTCTCCCCGACCGCAGCGGTCTGGATGTCTGCGCGAAGCTCGCGGAAAGCCTCGATGCCTTCATCCTCATGGTGAGCGGCCACACGCGCGAAGAAGACAAGCTCAAGGGCCTGGGGCTGGGGGCGGACGATTACATCACGAAGCCCTTCTCGGCCAGCGAGTTCGTCGCCCGCGTGGCCGCGTTCCTGAGGCGCCGCGACCGCAATCGCGCCCAGTCCACCGTCAGCGAGCTCGCGTGCGGCGATGCTATCCTCGAACGCAATCGCCAGGTGCTCGGAAGAGACGGCGCCACCGCCTTCCTGACGGCGCTCGAGTTCAAGCTGCTGTGGTTCCTGGCCGAGAGCGAGGGGCGCCTCTTGACGCGCGCACAGATCCTCGAACACGTCTGGAACGACGTCTCCGGCGTCCCGACGCGCGTGGTCGACGTCCACGTTGCAGCATTGCGTAAGAAGATTGCCGAAGTGGGCGCGGCGCTGCAAATCAACAGCGTGCGCGGCATCGGCTATCGCCTCGACGTCGTCGTCGCCGCGCAGCCCTAATCTCTCGCGTTCAGGGTGCCGCCACGCTAGCCATTACGCTCGATTCCCGCGATCCTCGCCCGCTCTACGTCCAGATCGCCGATGCCGTCGCGGAGGCGATCGAGTCCGGTACCATCGCGCCGGGGGGACGTCTGCCGGCGATGCGTCCTCTGGCCAGCCAGCTGGGCTGCGGCTTGGTGACCGTCTCGCAAGCTTACGATCTTCTGGCTGCGCAGGGGCGCATAACCACGCGCGTCGGTCGCGGCTCCTTCGTCTCGGCGCCGCTGAAGAGCGAGCCTGGGGAGTCCCCGTTCCTCGCGCGTTGGGAGCCCGATCTCGGCCGGCTCGCCATGCGCGGAGAGCGCATGGAAGGCGTGCTCGAGGAACTCTCTCGTGCGAGCATACCCGGCGCCATCTCGCTGGCGACGGGCCATCCAGCGCCGGAGACGTTTCCGCTGGCGGATTTCGGCCGTGCGCTCAACCGCACGCTGCTGGAAGACCCGCCCGAAGCGATGCAGTACCACGCCGCGCGCGGCGACGACGATCTCTGCGAGACGCTGGCGGCGGGCCTGCGTGCACGCGGCTGCCGCGTGGCCGCGGATGAGATCGTCGTCTGCAGCGGCGCCCAGCAAGCCGCCGATCTCGTTGCCACCGTGCTGCTCGCGCAAGGGCGGGAAGTCGTGGCCAGCGAGTCGCCGGCGTATGCGGGTACGTTGGGCGTCTTCGACGCGCGCGGTGCTAGTTATGTCGCCGTCGCTTCCGATCGAGACGGCGTTCGCGTCGATGACCTGGATCGCGTGCTCGCGGAGTATCGTCCGCGGTTGCTCTACGTGAACCCCGTAGCGCAGAACCCCACGGGGGCGATGCTGCTCGAGCGGCGCGCGCGCCGTATCGTCGAGTTGGCGCGGCGCTACGACACGGTGATCTTGGAAGACCAGACGGGGCACGCACTCGTCTACGACGGCCAAGCTCCTTCGCCGCTGTTGGCGTACGACACCGATGGGCGCGTGATCGTCATGGAGTCGCTCTCGAAGACGGTCTTCCCCGCGTTGCGAATCGGCTACCTCGTTGCCAAGGGCCCGCTGCTGGAGCCGTTGGTGCGGGCGAAGATGCGCACCGATTCTTTTACTTCCACGCTCACCCAGCGCGCGCTCTGGCGCTTCATGGGGAGTTCGGCGTGGGGACGCCACCTGCGGCACGCACGCCACCTCTATCGCTCGCGCCGCGATGCGTTCGTCGAAGCGCTGGCCCGCGAGCTGCCTTGGGCGCAGATCCATCCTCCGGCAGCCGGCATCACACTTTGGCTTCCTCTGCCGGCGCGCATCTCAACGCGCAGCGCCTTCGAAGCCGCCGCGCGCGAAGGCGTGCTGGTGATGCCGGCCGAGCCCTACTATCCCACGCGCCAAGGTCCGGCGGCGCTTCGCCTCTCGTTCGGCGACGTCTCCGTGGAACGTCTCGGCGAGGGAGCTCGGCGCCTTGGCCGGGCTCTCGGACGCCTGCTCTAGACGCTATCGGGCGCCCGCTCGCGTCGCCGCAGAGAGCGAAAAGGGGCACTGCTCTGCCCTCCGAAGAGCGATTGCGTGCGCCTCTCGATTGAACGCGCCGGCCTCCTAGCCGGCGCCGCTCTCATGCTGCTGGCCGCCGCGCCCCATAAGCCGCGCGTGGCCTTCTCCGCACCAGCCGCCTACGAGCCGGCTGGACGGCTAAGCGAACCATTCGCGGCCGTGCTGCCCAGCGGAAGATTCGTGCGTCCCGCCGGCAAGAGTCTGGCGCTGCGTGAGCGTCCGCTCGCGCTCGCGCTGGCCCGCCAGGGAACGCTCGCCGTCGTCGCCGGCTCCGGACAGGACGGCGGCCCGGGCATCGAGGTCGTGGATCTCGCGAGCATGCAGGTCGTGGCGCAGCATGGCGTGACGCTGCCTCCGGCAGCGCAGGCCGTTGCGGTGCTGCGCGACGGCGCGAAGAGCGACCACGATCTGGTGGTCGCGGCCGTCGTCGGTCAGCCCCAGCTCGCCGTGTACGACATCGCCGCCGACGGCACGCTGAGCGCCGATGCGACGCCTTCCATCGCGCTGTCCGATCAGCCGCAGGGGATCAGCGCACTCGCCGTGCCAGCGGGCGGTGCGCGCCTCTACGCTATCGGCACCGGCGGCGTGCAAACGATCGACGTTGCAACACGGGCGGTGATCGGTCCGGCGGCGCCCGTTGGCCACGATCCTGTGGGCGCTACGCGCATCGGTACGATGCTCGCCGTGGTGAACCAGGGTGCGCCCGGCGCGAATCGCGCCTACGACCTCAACGCCTCTTCCATCTCCCTGGTACAGACGGCGGATGCGCGGCCGGAGAACGCCGGACAGATTCCCCTCGACAGCGCGCTCGATCCGCTGGTGAAAGTGGGCGGCGTCCAACCCAGCGCGGTGAGCGTTGCCGCCGATGGAACGCTCTTCGTCGCGCTCGCCAATGCCGATCGCATCGACGTCTTTCAGCGCCGAGGCAGGCCGTTGCGCTATCGCCGCGTCGCCGTCATCGATCTCAGCCTATACCGTCAGGCGCCGTTCGGCACGGCGCCCGATGCGCTGGCCATCGCGCCGGGCGGGCGGCGCCTCTATGCGGCTTTGGCGGGAATCGATGCCGTGGCCGTGGTCGACATCGCCGACCCCCGGCGTCCGCGCCGTCTGGGTTTGCTGCCCAGCGGATGGTTCCCCAGTGCGCTCTCGTTCTCGCGGCCTCAAGGAGCGCTGGTCGTTGCCAATGCGCTGGGCGACGGAGACACCGGTACGCTCCAAGTCGTTCCGCTCTCCTCGGTGGCGCTCTCCTCCGCCACGATGGCAGCGCTGCGAGCCGTGCGGATCGAGCACCCCATCGGCGAGCGTGATCCCGTCGTTCCGCAGGCGCCTGCGCTTGGGAAGAGCCGCTATATCGATCACGTCGTCTCGATCGAGATCGATCCGTCGACCTACGATCTCACGTTCGGCGATCTCACCGACGCGATGGGTCAGGCGGCAGGGGCCAAGGATCTAGGCGGCACCGTAGGCGATCCCGCGCTAGCGCTGCACGGCGCGGCCGCCACGCCGAGCCTGCATGCGCTTGCGCGCCGCTACGCGGTGGCGGCAAATTTCTATGCGCCGGGTCAGCTGCCGGAGCTTGGCGACGCGCTGGCCTTGGGCGGCGTGGTGACGGTGGCGACGGCGCGGCGCGCTCTGGCGCAGGGGCAGGCGGGCACGCTTTCGCGCTCCGATTTCCCGCGCTTCGGTTTTCTCTACAACAACTTGGCGCGCCACCACTTGTCGTTCCGCGACTACGGCAGCGCCGCGTGGCTGACGATCCTGGACGGCAACGAAGATCCGGGATTCGCTGCCGCGCGCGATGACGCGTCACGCGCGGGGGCCTTTATCGCCGATTACGGTACGCGCGCGGCCAACGGCCATGCACCGGCTTTCGCCTCCGTGCTGCTGAGCGGAGGAAGTGCCCCGGTGCAGGACCGTGCCGTTGGCGCCATCGTTGCCGCTCTCTCCAAAGGGCCTACCTGGAGCACGACGCTGGTCATCGTGGCGCCGCGCGGCATTGCAGGTAAGGACCACGTCGACCCTCGGCGCAGCTACGCGCTGCTGATCGGCCCCAATGTCAAGCAGCACTTCGTTGGCCGTCTCCATCTCTCGTATGCCTCATTGCTCAAGACCGAGGAGGAGATCCTCGGGCTTCCGGCGCTCTCGCTCGGTGATTTGCTCTCCAGCGACCTCGCCGAGTTCTTCACGACCACGGTTGACGCCACGCCTTTCGTGGCCGCTGGCGGCTCGGATGGTGAAGCGGGCCAGGGCTCGGTGGCCACAACGCCGTAATGGATGACTCTTGTGTCTGAGGCAGTGATGGAACGTCCAACGACGGAATGCGTGACCCATGAGGCCGGGCGCCTGCAAAGCGTCCTGGTGATCCCTCCCGACGCCGGCTTCGAGCGAGCCAAGGCTGTCAAGGGCGAAGGACCGCCCATTGCGGCGCGCGCCGCGGATGAGCATCGGGTCTTCGTGCAGACCCTCAAGAGTAACCGCGTCGACGTCGTCGAGTTGCCGGCGGACGCGCGCTTCGGCTTGGCTACGCTCGTGCGCTCGACTGCGCTGGTGCTGCCGGGCGGCGTGCTCATCGGGCGCCTGACCGATGCTGAGCGGCGCGGTGAGGAAGACGCCGTGCGTGCTCTGCTCGAGCAGCGCGGCATGCCCATTCTTGGAGTCATCGAGGGGCCTGGGGCATTCGACGCGCGCGATGCCGTCGTGTTGGGCGACCGGCTCGTGGTGGCCAAGACGGCGTCCACCAACGCGTTTGCCGTCGAGCAACTGACGCGATTCGCCGGCGCAGCCGGTTTGGATCTGCGCGAAGTGACGCTGGCCCGCGGCGCAGCGCACCTGGGAGAAGTCTTCTCGCCCGTCGATGCGCGTCTAGCCGTTGCCGTGCCGAAACTGGTGAGCGGCCCGGGCCTCGAGGGCATCGAGATCGTTGCGCTGCCCCCCGAGCTAGCGCCCGCCGCGGGATGTCTGACACTGGCGCCTCGCCTGGTCGTGATGGATCTGCGCAACGCTGGCGCATGCGCCATCCTCAAACGTGCAAAGATTGCCGTGGAGGCCGTCGACCTCTATGACTTCGCACGCGCTGGTGCCGGACCGTCTGCGCTTGCGCTTCCGTTGCGGCGGGCGCCGTTGCGCTGATGGTCGACGCGCCTTCTCAGGCGCCGGCGATCGCGGTCCACCATCTCGTCAAGCGTTACGGCGATGCGACCGCGGTGAACGGCATCTCGTTCGCCGTCGAGCGAGGTGACTTCTTCGGCTTCCTTGGCCCGAACGGAGCGGGAAAGACGACGACGATCAACGCGATCGTCGGGTTGGCGCGCGTGGACGGCGGGCGTATCGAAGTATTCGGCCGGGACGTCTCCACGGCGTGGCGTCAGGCTCGCCGGCTGATCGGGCTGGCACCGCAGGAGTACAACTTCGACCGCTACCTGCGCGTCCGTGAGATCCTCTTCTATCAGGCCGGCTACTACGGACTGCGTCCTCGCGAGGTGGCCGTGCGGGTGGACGCGCTGCTCGAGCGCTTCGGTCTGAGCGCGAAGGCACATGCCTTTGTGGCCCAGCTCTCAGGCGGCATGAAGCGCCGCTTGACGCTGGCGCGTGCGCTGGTGCACGACCCGCAGATCGTGATCCTCGACGAGCCGACGGCGGGCGTCGACGTGGAACTGCGGCTGGAGCTCTGGGAGACGCTGCGTGCCTTGCGCCGCGAAGGTAAGACCATCGTGCTCACGACGCACTACATCGAGGAAGCGGAGGCGCTCTGCGAGCGGATCGGCATCATCGAGGCCGGACGTATGGTAGCGCTCGAGAAGACGGAGAGCTTGTTGCGCAGCCACGCGCGCGACGAATTGACCATCACCTTAGCCCATCCGCTGCAAGCGCCGCCGCCGATGCTGGCGCACTTCTCGGCGCGTCTCGATCCCGAGAACGCGTGCCGTCTGCGCTTCGAGCGCCTGAGCCCGCTGCAGCTCAGCGAGGTGCTGGCTCTGCTGGGGCGCGACGGCATCGACGTGGAGGCCGTGAACACGGAACGCGCCACTCTGCAAGACGTCTTCCTCGCACTGACGGGCAGGGGAGCCCGATGAATTCCGTCGGCCTCTGGACGCTGATCAAACGGGAGATGAAGCGCAGCTTTCAGATCATCAACCAAGTGATCTGGCCGCCCATCATCTCCACGCTGCTCTACGTCTTCGTCTTCGGTTTGGCGCTGGGCAGCCGTATCAAAGGCATCCAAGGCGTGAGCTATGCGCAGTTCCTCCTGCCGGGCCTGGTGATGATGCAGGTGATCGACGGCGCCTATGGCGAGTCCTCGAGCTCCCTCTTTCAGGCGCGCTTCACCTATGCTATCCAAGAGATGCTGGTGGCACCGATGAGCGCGGGAGAGATCGTCTTCGGCTACGTTTTCGGCAGCGTGCTGCGCACGTTTTTGATCGCCAATGTGATCATGGTGCTGGGCGTGCTTCTCCTGCACACGACACCCACGTCCTGGGGACTCTACGTGGCCGTGCTGGTACTGGTGGCCGCACTCTTCTCATCGCTGGGGATCATCTTCGGCTTGATGGCGGAGAAGTACGACAACATCGCGGTCCTGACGACCTTTGCCATCACGCCGCTGGTCTTCGTGGGCGGTGTCTTTACCTCGATTCACCTCCTGCCGCCCGTAGTGGCGCATCTCTCGCTGCTCAACCCGATCTTCTACACGATCGACGCTTTCCGTTACAGCTACACCGGGCAGTCGGACGTGGGCCTAGCCATCTCGCTCCCCGTGGTGGCGGCGATGACGGTGGCGTCATACGCGATCGCCTATGCGATGGTGCGAGCAGGGTATAAGTTACGAACGTGAGCGGCGTTTCTCCGGCGGAGACTTCGTTCGAGCGCGATCTCGAAGCCCATCTGGCGGCGCTGGTAGAGAACCGCCTGGAGGCTCTGCGCGCGCAGTTCCGCGCGGAGTCGTGGGTGCTCTTGGGGCGCCTGCTGCCGCCGGCATGGGAGCAGTGCGTGCGCGAAGAGGCCTGCGGGCTGCTGGAACGGCGCGGCGTGCAACGCGATCTCACGGTGCCGGAGACCGGAGACTCCCCCCGCCGCTTGCGCAACGTGCGCCAGAGCGAGATCGCTGCGGAGACGCGCGTGCTCCCCAGCCTCTACTACGCAGAGGCCACGCGTGCGTTGGTCTCGGCAGTCACCGAGTCCCAGGCGGCACTATGCCCCTTCGTTCCGGAGCGTTTCGTTCTCGCCGCAATGTCGCGAGCCGGCGATACGCATGGCTGGCACTGGGACGACTACACCTACTCGCTGGTCTACCTCATTGATGCGCCGCCCCCCGATGCCGGCGGAGCCGTCGAATATCTGCCGGGCATTCCCTGGATGAAAGGACGGCCGCGCGTGGACGAGTACGTAGCCGCGGGCCGCTTGCGCTCGCGGCGCGTGGAGTCGGGCGAAGCCTACCTGCTCAAAGGGAACACCACTCTCCACCGGGTCGCCGCGCTCGAGCGCGATGCGATGCGGGTGGTCTACGCTATGGCGTACGCCCATCCCGACGATCTCGCGCGTCCGATCACTCACGAGACCACCGTAGCACTCTACCGCTGAGCTTCCTCACGACTCCGTGAAGAAGGGGTTGTGGCTGCGCTCCTGCGCGATCGTCGTCGGGGGCCCATGCCCGGGCAGCACCACGCTCTGCTCGTCGAGTGCGAAGAGGCGCATGCGTATGCTGTGCAGGATGTCGCCGTAGGTGGAGGCGTCACCCATCGCCCCGCCCACGCTCCCTGCGAAGAGCGTATCGCCCGTGAAGACCAGGTTGCGGAAGAGATAGCAGACGCTGCCGTCGGTGTGTCCGGGCGTGTGGAGCACGCGGATCTCCGCCTCGCCGAACGGCACGTGCTCGCCGTCCTGCAGCTTCATCGCTCGATGTTCGAGCGCGCCGATGGCAGAGGCGTCGTGGCGGTGGATGAGAATCCGCGCCTCGGGAAAGGCGCGCGCGACCTCGGCGGTAGCATCGCAGTGGTCGGCGTGCTTATGGGTGATCAGCACGTAGCGCAGATGGAAGGGCCCGTCGGCCACGGCCCGCAGCAGGCGCTCCGGCATGCCCGCGGGGTCGACCAGGGCCGCGATGCGCGTCTGCTCCAAGAAGAGCAGGTAGCCGTTACTGGGATGCGGCGCGTTGATGTGATGGCGAACGTCGTTTGGCAGGGCGGTCGCCGGATGCCAGCGCTGAAAGACGGCGTCGGCGAACTTTCCGGGATCCAAGCTCAGCGCGCGCGCGATGCGCCGCGCCTGCTCCTCCGCGGGCTGCTCCCGTCCATTGGCCACGGCGCGCAGGAAGCTCTCCTCGAGGCCGGTCTCGCGAGCTAGGACGATGGCGCCCTTCCCGGTGCCTCGCTGGGCCTTGCGCATGATATCGGTATAGTCGTCTTCGAGGGGCGGCATGCGAGGCGCTTCGCCCCGCATGGCAACCGGGACCTGGCCCCTGCGGGTTGAAAGAGGCACAATGGAAAAGGTCATCATCCTCGGGTCCGGCCCCGCCGGACTCACCGCCGCGCTCTATACCGCGCGCGCCAACCTCTCGCCGCTGATCCTGGCGGGCGGCCTCTACGGCGGACAGCTCATGCTGACGACCGAGGTCGAAAACTTCCCCGGCTTCCCCGAGGGCATCATGGGCCCGGACCTCATGGAGCGCTTTCGCACGCAGGCCGAGCGCTTCGGTGCGCGCATCCGAAACGAGGACTGCACCAAGGTGGACTTCGGCGGGGGGCGCCTGCGCGTGTGGGTGGGCGACGAGGAGCTGGAGGCCGAGTCGGTGATCGTGGCCACGGGCGCTTCGGCGCGCTGGCTGAACCTGCCGAACGAGGCGCGGCTGCGCGGGCGCGGCGTCTCCACCTGCGCGACGTGCGACGGCGCCTTCTTCCGCGACAAGGAGATCCTGGTGGTGGGCGGCGGCGACTCCGCGATGGAGGAGGCGCTCTTCCTCACGCGCTTCGGCAAGCGTGTGCGCGTCATCCACCGGCGCAACGACCTGCGAGCCAGCAAGATCATGAGCGATCGCTGCCTGGCGCATTCGAAGATCGAGTTCGTCTGGAATAGCGCTGTCCAAGACGTAACGGGCGACCCGGTGATGAGCGGCGCTTTGGTGAAGAACCTCGTTACCGGAGAGATCACCAAACTCGACGCCGATGCGCTCTTCATCGCTATCGGCCACGACCCCAATACCGCCGTCCTGCGAGGCCAGCTCGAGTTGGACGATGCGGGCTACATTCGCTCCGTGGATGGCGTCACCACCAGCGTACGCGGCGTCTTCGTCGCCGGGGACGTCTTCGATCAGCGCTATCGTCAGGCGGTGACCGCTGCGGGAAGCGGGTGTCGGGCGGCCCTCGAAGCGGAGAAGTATCTCGAGCACTGCGCGGCGGTCCAGAGCGTCGAGGCATAGGTCTGCCATGACGGCGGAGCGGGTGCTGGTGACCGGAGCATCCGGCTTCGTCGGCTCCGCCGTCGTGCGGGAGCTGCTGGGACGCGGCCACCGCGCGCGCGTGCTCTACCACGCACGCAAACCGTTGTTCGGTGAGGGTGTCGAGGCGGTGCAAGGCGACGTCACCGATGCCTCCACGCTCGCGGCAGCAGTTGAAGGCTGCAGCGCGATCGTCCACGCGGTGCAGTTTCCGTCCTCGCCGGTGGAGCAGCCGCGCAAGGGGCTGACGTTCGAGCGCGTCGATCTCGGCGGCGTGCGCAATCTGCTGCCCCATGCGCAGCGCGCGGGCGTTACGCGTTTCATATACGTCAGCGGCTTGGGACTCTCGGAACGTTCGCCGCTGCCCAGCCATCGCGCCAAAGCGTTGGCGGAGCGCGCGATCCGCGAAAGCGGCCTGCGCTTCACCTTCATCAAGCCGTCAGTGGTAGCCGGAGAAGGCAGCCGCCCCGTGCGCACGCTGGCGAGTCTGATCCGCAAAGCTCCCGTCATTCCATTGATCGGCGACGGTTCGAGCAAGGTGCAGCCGGTCTACGTCGGCGACGTGGCACGCCTGATCGTCGACGCGCTGGAGAGCCCCGGCGCCGCCGACCGCGCCGTCGAGATCGGCGGCCCCGAAGTGATGACGATGAAGGAGCTGATGCTCCGGATAGCTGCGCTGATGGGCGTGCACAAGTTGGCGCTGCCCGGTCCGCTGCCGCTGATCATGCTCGCGGCGGCGCTCGTGCAATGGCTGCCTAATCCGCCGATCTCGCCCGATGCGGTGCGCTTCCTCACCACGGATGCCGACGCCGACAATGCGGCGCTCTTCGAGATCTTTCCGTCGTTCCGCTTGATGCCGGTAGACGAAGCCCTGCGCCGCAGCATCGCCTGAACGGCGAGGCCGTTCGCTAGGCGCGCGTGGAGCAATCGGCTCCGACCAGCGCCTCGATCTCCTCGATCTCGCGCGGAATCGCAGCGCTGAGGTTCTCGCAGCCGCTCTGCGTCACCACGATGTCATCCTCAATGCGCACGCCGATGCCTTTCCAACGCTCGGGGACGTCGAGATCGGCGTGGATGTAGATCCCCGGTTCAACGGTGAGCGTCATGCCGGGCTCGAGTTTCCGCCACTTGCCGCCGACTTTGTACGCGCCGACGTCGTGGACGTCGAGTCCCAGCCAGTGCCCCGTATTGTGCATGAAGAAGTCGAAGAACTTCTCCTGCTCGATCAGCGAGTCGACATCGCCTTTGAGCAGGCCGACATCCACCAGCCCTTCCGTCACCACGCGGACGGCGGCTTCGTGATAGGCGCGGAAGGAGTTCTCGGGCTTGACGGCCTCGATCCCAGCGTTCTGCGCGCGCAGGACGATCTCGTAGATGGCGCGCTGTTCCGCGCTGTACTTTCCGCTCACCGGCCACGTGCGCGTGACGTCGGTGGCGTAGATGTCCAGCTCGCAGGCGGAGTCGACGAGCAGAAGCGTTCCGCCGGCCAGCATGTCGCGGTTGGTGATGTAGTGCAGGACGGTGGCGTTGTGTCCCGCGCCGCAGATGGAAGGATAGGCCACGGCTTGTGCCCCGCGCACCGCGTACTCATACTCCATGCGCGCCTCAACGGCGTACTCGCCGATGCCCGGGCGCGTGTTGCGCATGCCCGCCAAGAAGCCTTCGCGGGTGATCGCCGCGGCGCGGCGCATGATCTCGATCTCTTCCGGGCTCTTGATGAGGCGCATCTCGGCGAGCGGGATCCGGGGATCGTGGAACTCGATGGGCGCCACCACGCCCTTGCGAACCTGCCGGCGCACCTGCTTTACCGCCTCGAGTACCGTGCGGTCCATCGTCTCGCTCTCGCCCAGTGTGTACCAGAGACGCTCGTGGCCCGCCAGTAGATCCGGCAGGCGCTGGCTCAGCTCGCTGATCGGGTAGGCCGCGTCGGCGCCGTAGCGCTCCCTGGCGCCGTCGACGCCCACCCGGCGGCCGTTCCAGATCTCCATGGTGCGGTCGAGCGGCAGGACGAAGAGCACCGTTTGGACTTCGGGCACGCTGGTCATCACCAGCACGGCGTCCGGCTCGGGCCAAGCCGTGAGGTAGTGGAGGTCGCTGGACTGGCGATACTCGTACTGCGTGTCGTTGCTGCGCGTCTGATGCGGTGCGGCCGGGATGACGGCGACGCCGCCGCTCAGTTTCCCTCGAAACGTGTCTCGGCGTTGGGCCAGGGTGCTCATGGCAAGGCTCTTTGCCCGTTCGAGGGAGCCAATCCTCGGATGTCCGGCCCGCCGGACGCCGCCAGCGCCACGACCTCGACGCCGTCCCCTGGAGCCTCGAGCGGCTGTGCGCCTTCCGCGCTGGTCTGGAACGTGGCGGCGAGATCGCGCAGCGCGCTGGCGCGCTCCTCGAGATCGCGGCTGGTGGAGACCAGCGAGCGAGCTTGGTCGAGCACGCCGCGGGCCTGCACGGCACCGCTCTCGCTGGCCGCGGCCACGTGGTCGATCGACTGCTTCTGCTCGCGCGCGGCAATCGCAACTTGTTCCATGCGCATGGAGACGTCGCCCACGGCGTCGGAGAGCTCGCGAGCGGAGTTCGCTTGGCGCTGGGCGGCGTCGGATGCAGTGCGGGTCATCTCCATCATGTGGCGCGCCACCTGGGAGATCTCCGTGCCGGCGGCGGCTTGGCTCTCCGAGCGCACGCGCACGGTGGTGAGCGTCTGCGCAACCGAGGAGACGGATGCTACGATGCGCTCGATGGCCGAGGCAGCGTGCTTGGCCAATCCGTCGCCGCGCTCCGCAGCCTCGCCGCTCTTCTCGCTGACCGACGCCACACGCTGAGCGTTGCGTTGCATCTCGAGCACCAGCGACGCGATCTCGCGCGAGGAGCGCGAGGATTGCTCGGCGAGCTTGCGCACTTCGTCGGCGACGACGGCGAAGCCGCGACCGTGCTCGCCGGCACGTGCCGCCTCGATGGCGGCGTTGAGCGCCAGCAGGTTGGTTTGATCGGCGATCTCGTCGATCAGCGCCACGACTTCGCCGATGCGCTGCGACGCCGCTTGGAGCGCATCCATCTCCTTGCTTACCGCGCGCAGCGTGGCGGCGACTTCGCCCATCGACGTCGCCAACTGTTCTACGGAGCCGCCGCCTTCGGCTGCGGAGGCAGCCGCGGCCGTGGACTGCTCGTTGGCGGCACGAGCATCGGCCGCCATCTCCATGGCATTGCGATCGAGCTGCGCGGCGGTGCCGGCGGCCTCTTCGGCCGTCGTCGCTAGGGAGGCGACGCTGGCATTGAGCTCACCCACCGAGTGCGCAAGCTCGGAGACGGTGGCCGCCATCTGGCCTAGCGAGCTTGCCGCCGACTCCGCATTCTGGGAGACGACGTCGGCGCTGGCGCCGATCTCCACGGCGGCCGCCGACGACTCCTCGACCAGCGCCGCCTGCGCGCTCACGGCTTCCTGCAGCTCGTGGCCGCTGCGGCTCGAGCTCATCGAGGCGCCGGAGAGCGCGAAGGCCGCTTCCTTGATCGAGTTCACCGTAGCCGCCAGCCTCTCGACGACATCGTTGGAGGCCGCTTGGAGGCGCGCCAGCGCGTGATTACCTTCCACGGGGAGGCGAACGGTAAGGTCCCCCGCGCCCACGGCCTCGAGCTCTGAAACGATCCCCGCCAGCGTGCGGCGCGAGGAGCGCACGAGCCACATGCCGCTGCCGATGGTGAACAACAGCAAGAGTGCGAGTACGGCGACGGTGGCGAGCGCCGCGACGTTGAAGGCTCGGCGCACCGCGTTCATGCGCTGCTCGCTCAATGCCTGGGCGCTGGAGCGTGCGCGCGTGCCGATCGACTCGAGGTTTTGATAGGTGAGCGTCGTGGAGCCCAGCGCCAATGCGCGGGCTTGCGCCCTCTTCCCTCCCAGCGCGAGGTCTGCGACGTTATTGGCATGGGTGAAGAAGGCCTTCAGCGACGAGTCGTACTGGCTGTAGGCATCCTGCATCTCCTTGTTGGTATCGCCTTCGATCCACAATTTCGCACGCGACGTCGCTTGGTTCTCGCCCGTGGTCATGCCCTGCAGCGCCATCGCAGCGTCGCTGCCGCTGGATCCTACGCCTACCAGCATGCTCTGGTAGATGTTGTCCAGCGCGAGCAGCGAGTCGTCGAGGTACCCGAGATGAATGACGGAGCGCGTATAGATCGTTTCGATCTGCTGGCGATCCACGACCATGCGCCAGAGGGAGACGGTTCCCACGAGCAGCGCGGCGCAGAGCAGAATGGTGAAGATGACGGTGATAGTCTTCTCGAGACCCAGACGTTGCATGATGGGTTATCTCCTCTAGGGACGCGGAGAGGCCTTAGGTTCGGAATGATTGAGAGCGTCGGAGGCTCGCCGCAAAGCTGCGACGGTGGTCTGGACCCCCCATTCGATGCGCCCCTCGTTTCCAGCGGCGAGCGGCTTGACGATGGCCGGCAGGGTTTCCGCCCCGCCGCCGGCCCCGTAGATGGCGTTGAACGGCCCGTCTCCGCCGCGCACGATCAGCGCGTTCGCGGCGTCGAGCTGCGCTGCATCCGGCAGCGAGCCGGCAGCGATCCGCGCATCGCTTCGTGCGGCGCTCCGCTCGAACGCCTGGATGGCGGAGCGCAGCGGCTGTAGGTCGATGGGGAGATCGATGCGCTTCACTTCGAGTGAAAGGTTGCGCAAGGCCGCGTCGAGGGTAGGATCGTAGGCGCTCCAACGCTGCGGCAGCGATGCGGCATCGGCGAAGCGCAAGGCGACCGTTCCGATCACTTGGGCCAGCTCGCGATGGCGCGCGTAGTTGGGATCGCCGAACGCGTCCATCCAGCGCGCGTCGTCGAAAGCGGAGCCGTCGACGCCGTAGGGTCCGGCGAAGCGCACGTCGAGCGTAGCGACGCCTGCTTCGTAGGCGAAGATCGCAGCATCGCCCGTGGTGAGCGGCAGGCTCGTTCCTCCGCCCCAGCGCGCTGCCAGCGTACTGCCCCCGCCGTCCGGAACGGCGGCTGCGCTCGCGCGCAGCAGCGAAACGAGCGGAGCGAGAGCACCAGCTTCGAAACGCGCGCCGGTGACGCAGGCGTCGCAGTCGATGTATGCCGCGATGCGCCCGGGCAGCTGGCGATCGAAAGCCAGAGCATAAGCGCCCGTTAGGCCGATCTCCGCGCCGTCGAGGCCGGCGACGACGATCGTGCGGCGCGGGCGCCAGCCGGCGCGGTAGAGATAGCCTAAGCCGCGCGCCACTTCAACCAGCGTAGCGATACCGCTTGCGTCGTCGGCGGCACCGTAGGCCCAGGCATCGCGGTGTGCTCCGATCACCACGCTGACGTTGGGGTCTTGCCCCGGAAGCATCGCGACGACGTTGGTCAACCGCGCGGTGCGCCGCTTGAGCAAGACGTCGAGATGGACCAGAGCGCCGCGGCCGAGCTTGGACGGCGCGCCGGGAATCGTGTCCAGCAGCCGTTGCGCGACGGCAGGCGTAACGGGCAGTACGGGAATCCGCAACGGTACGCGGGTGGTCACGTTGGTTCGTCGCGCCGAGCCCATCGGCCGCCAGGGCCCCGCTGGAACGGTCGCCCCGCGGCCGGCACCATCGTCTGCGGGATCGGGATAGAGGATCACGCCGAGCGCACCAGCGCGCTCGGCGGCTTGCGCTACGTCGCCTGCGTAGCCTGCGCCGTTGCGCAGCAGCGCGATGGCGCCCTTGACCTCCACACCCGCGCGGGCGAGGGCGGCGAAGTCCGCAGGCGTGCCGCGGCCGGCGTAGACCAGCGGAGCGCGTACGTCGCCATCGGGGCTGCCGTACGCGAAGGGGATGCCGGCGTCGGCGCGGGGAGCAGCGGGATCGTTGGCATCTGCCGACTCACGGAGATCGAAGCGCACTCTGTGCGGTGCGAGCAGCTCGACCTCGATGCGTCTGGGCCACTCCAGCGGCGCGGGAAACGGGGCGAGTTGGGTTTGCCAGCCGAGCGATCGCAGTTGGTCGACCAACCAGTGGGCACTTTCGTCGTCGCCCCAGCTGCCGTCGAAGCGCGCATGCGCCGTGAGCGCCGAAAGCGATACTGCGGCTCCCTGTGCCGTGGGTAAAGTCCGGAATGTCTGCTCGAGGTCCAGCTCGCGGGCGCTGCCCGGCTGGTCGAACCCGTAGAGCGGGGGCTCGGCGGCACGGGCAGGGGCAGCTGTTGCCATGCAGAGCAGACAGGCCGCGATGCCGAAAAGGGGACGCATGGTGCTCCGATCCGTGGACGATGACGTTCCTTCAAAGGTTTTCGACCAACGGCTCGCTGACTTGGAGGCCTTGATACCCGTTTGGTCGAGGAATTTTGCGGCACCCCTGATGGAGGCGGTGGGGCGTGATCTCCAGTCGGGCGGCCTGGCATCAGGCGCGCTCATCTTGGACGTTGGGACGGGGGCCGGCTATCCGGCGCTCGATCTCCAGGCTCGCTATCCCTCGCTCCGCGTGGAGGCGCTCGAAGCATGGGAGCCTGCCGTGGCACGCGCACGCGACCGCGGGGTCGCCGCCTTCCACGGTGATTTGCTGACCTGGAGCGGCGGTCTCTACGATGCGGTGGTTGCCAACGTCTGCCTGAACGTGATCGACGATCGCGCGGCCGCTGCCCGAGCGCTGGCGCGTCTGCTGCGCCCGGGAGGACGGCTCTACGCTACCGTGACGCTGCGCGGCACGCTGCGTGCGCTCGACAGGGCCGTCGAGCGCATCTGCTCGGCGCGCAACGTCCTGGAGCGCATGCAGGCGCATCGCTTTACCGTGGTGACACTGCGCGCTGCCTTCGCCGGCGGAGCCTTCGCGGACGTCGCGGTCGATGTGGGGCGCTTCACGTTGAACTACGAGAGCGGCGAGGCGATGGCGACAAGCGCGCCGATCCGCATGGGCTATGCCCACCGCTACCGCGAGATCGTCGGCGACAGCGGGTGGCGCCGATTGATCGAGGTCCTCGATCGCGAGCGGGGGATCGCGCTCGACGTTCCATTCGCGCTCTTGACGGCAACGCGCTCGCCGTGATGATAATGACACCATGGCCCGCGCAGCAGTGACACCGTCGACGCCGCAGGGGACGTGGAGCCTGCGCTCCATCGGCGTCATCGCCTTCGGTCACGGTACGAGTGACTTCTACAGCGGCATGGTGCCGCTCTTGATCTTCTATCTCGTGATCAAGCAGCAGCATCTCTCGCCGTTTCTCCAAGGCGTCGCCGGATTCGCCTGGTACTTTACGTCGTCGATCGTCCAGCCGCTCTTCGGATGGTACTCCGATGCGCACGGCCGCTGGTGGTTCCTCCCGGCCGGCGTGCTGCTGACGGTGACGGCCGTCGGAGCGATCGGCTTCACGCACGACTACGCTGCGCTCTTGGCGTTGATCGCGGTCGGCGGGCTCGGCTCCTCCATCATGCACCCCGAGGCCGGGAAGTACGCTGCACAGGTGGGCTCGCTCCGTCACGGCAGCGCGATTTCGATCTTCCAGATCGGCGGCCAGGTCGGTTTCGGCATCGGCCCCGCACTTATCGCCTATCTGCTGGTGCGCCAGGGCGGTTCGGCTACAGCGCTTGCAGCGCTCCCCGGCCTTGCGGCGGTGGCCGCCTTGTTCTGGGCGATGCCGCACGTCGATGCCCGTGCGCGAGCCGGCGTTCGCGTGTGCGCCGAGAGTGCGATCGCCGGCGGCGCGGGGAGCAGTACGCTCGATATCGCGCTCTTGGTTGGCAGCACGGGCCTGCGTTACCTGACGACGGCCGCCTTCATGACGTACCTGCCCAACGTGCTGATCGCGCGCGGAGAGTCGCTGGTGACGGCGGGGCAAGTGGTGACGGCCTTCCTGCTCGTCGGCACCATCGGTCTCTTCGCCGGCGGGTTTCTGGGAGATCGCTTCGGCCACCGCGCCGTCTCGTTTGTGAGCCTGGCGCTGGCCGTTCCCGCGCTGGTCGGCTTCTTCATATTTCCCGCCGGCGCGGGCATGTTCTGTCTGCTCGTGGGCTCGGTGCTCCTGGCCGTGCAGAACGCGCCGGGTGTTGCGTTGACGCAGGCCCTGATGCCGCGCAACTTGGGTATGGCGCTGGGATTGATGAACGGCGTGGCTTTCGGTGCCGGATCGGCGTTGGTGGCGCTGCTCGGGATACAGGTGGAGCACGTCGGCGCCGCTGGCGCGCTTTACGGCGTGGCCTTCGTTCCGTTCGCCGCCGCCGCGTGCTTCGCGATGGTCGGCCGGCGCCGCAGTTCCGCAGCCGCATCAGCGTAGCGCTAGCGGGTTCGAATCCCGCTGGGGCTACCATTTTCGCCCTTATTTCATAAGGGTTTCCGCGACAGTTTCGGCTCCGTGCAACAAACGTACAACGGATATCCGAAGTGCTCTTGGACTTTCCCGTGCAATTCATTCACTTCGACCACTCTGGAAACTTCTGCCGGATAAAGGCGACGTACTCAAGCACGGTGCGGCGAGTTTGGAAAGTTCGCTTAGCGCGTCAATCGTCAGGCTGTCTCGCGAGCAGAACGCCGGGTCTATCGTCATCGGGCCGAGAACGCCCTGAACTCCGTGCGGCTCACCGTTCGCGATGATGCTCGGCTAAGTGTATGCGCGAAACCATTCCGTATCGAATCGTGTTCCGAGATACAGCGTACAGCGATGCTGGTATATATTTTTTCGGCTCTCTTTTCCGAGGGGCACTATCTCTATGAGCGTGTCATGGAGCACCTCGTTCGCCTTGCCCGCGATCGTAGAACGCGACGAACTCCGGGGTCGTCTTTAGTTTCGCTCAAGTGAATGACTAGACTTGCGGATTCACTGCTTAGGCGGCTTAGGCAGGAACGCATTGAACGGATTGGTCTGATTGGTCCCAAGCAACGCCTGTAGCGAAGTAGAGAACGATTCCCGTGTGCCCGCCTCCGCAATCGCGTCCCAAGCAACTTTATTCAACCACCCTGCATGTAAATTGAACTCGAAAAAGGCATAGCGTTCCATCCCTCTTGGTTCGCCGCCGTTCTTGATTCTGTAAGACCGAAAGTCATTCGAAAGTGCGAAAATGTCCGTGTAACTTTCCACAAAGAACGTACCTGGAAGGAGTGCTACCCAGTTGATTACGTCTTGACGCGCGTTTAAGAAATACTTCGCTTCTTGGGTAGCGTCAGGCGTGTCCTCAATGATGAAAAGGTATCTAGCCATTTGCCTGGACTCCGGTAGGCAGTTGCGTCTCTAGTGGAGGCGCGCTTACGACGGCCAGTTCAGTGGTATTAACAACTGGCCCGCGCATTGTCTCAACGCTCATCGCTAAGGCGGATCTTTTTATTAGGTAGTTCTCGGTTTGCAGTCTGTCTCGGTCAAAAATTGCAAAGAAAACCCCGACACCGAGAGTGACGATAAACGGTAAACAAGCGAGGCCAAATGCCCAACCTGCAAACTGTGGCACTTTAAAGCCGAAGAGCAACAGCGGCGAAGGTACAATGCCGGACAACCACAGAAACGGTGCCAGCGCGTTTCGCTGGTTGATACGAGTCGCGCTTTCCCCGTGGAGTAAGTGCCTAAAATCTAACATTGACGCGTGGCCTACCCTTCCACTACAGCACTCCCATAACAGGAGAGCCCGTCCGTAGGACGATCCCTCAACCGTTGTCGCGTATGCGGTCGTCCCGCATACCGGGTGTGGGCGACGGTAAACCGCTTCCCTGGTATCCGGGTCGTGGCCTCCCGCCCGGAGGGTGTTCATCCTAATCCGAGCCCCACCGGGGCGGGCCGGGTCTGTGCAACATCCGTGCAACAGAGGGGTCAGAATCCGGCCGAATCGGTCAGTATCGGCCCAGGCTTAGTAGTCGCGAAAACCCTTAGTTATCGGACTTTTCAGTAGCGAGGCGGAGCGGCCAGGACCGCAGAGTGGGGACTTCGAATCCCGCGGGGGCTGCACGCCTAGCTTCTGGGGTGCGTTGCGCTAGGCGAGAGCAAGGTCATGCGCTCAACTCGCCAAGCTCTGAAGGTGACTTTGGAAACGGATTCGGGGCGGGCTTCGCACGAAAAGTATTCAACGCACTCGATGGTGTGCCTAGGCGGACCTTCGCGCTGCCCGGTGTAAGCATAAGTGCCGAGAAACCGGGCAAGGGCGTAATGGGGACGGAAGGCTACGAATCCTAACACCGTAAACGTTTAAGCGTTCTGACGATGGTCGGGGGTGTGGCTATGGCTAACAAAGACGCGAAGTTTGTCTTTGGCGTCGATCTTGACGGCGTTTGCGCTAACTTCATTGAAGGTTTACGACCAATTGCCGCTGAGTGGCTTGGCGTTGCGGTAGATACACTACCAACTGAGGTCACGTATGGCTTTCCAGAGTGGCATCTGGAGCGGATTGCAAAGGACGATCCAAACGAACCCGCGTACGAAAAGCTCCACCGATTCGCTATAACTCAGAAGCAATTATTTGAGCGGCTTGAGCCGATCGCTGGCGCGGCCGTTGCATTGCGTAGGTTATCTTTTGTACATGACGTTCGAGTGCGAATAATTACCCACCGCTTATTTATCCCGCATTTTCATCAGACTGCCATTGTTCAGACCGTACAATGGCTTGAAAAACATGGGATACCGTACTATGACCTTTGCTTCATGGAGAGCAAGGGCGCGGTTGGTGCAAATCTGTATATTGATGACACGCCTAAAAATATCGAGGCGCTCAGCGAGAAACATAACGTCATAATCTTTAGCAATTCCACGAACCGTGACATTCAAGGACGTCGCGCGAATAATTGGAACGAGGTCGAGCAAATCGTCCTTGAACGGCAACAAGAGTGGAAAGCGCAGGGCGGCGAAGGGGCTCGGTCATCGGGCACCTGACTTCAAATGGCGAGATCTGACGAACGGTCATCGATGCGCCAAAGGAGTATGGTGGAGCTTTGCGCCAGCCGTGCACTTGGATAACGATTGACGCTATGAAAGGTGTGGATCGCTCGGGCGGTTGAAGATTTCAACCTAAGCGCGCTTCGCCCTCGGGCCAGATCATTCGGTTTGGCAACGCAGGCCCGTGCGGTAATTCTCGAGGATGTTAGTCGCCACAGTCGGCGCTCTATTGATCGCGAGCTTTCTACATTCGTTTTTGGTTGAACGGCCTCGCCAGTTAGCGCGTGTGAACGCGCCTATTGCGCTGGCGAACCATCGGCCGGATAACCCTGCTCATAATCATACCAATCGAAATCCGGCTCGAAAGGCGTTCCATCGATTTTGCAACTCTTGTCTACATCCTCGAACAATAGGTAGCCGTCTCTCCCACGCCCGCCGCCCGAAAGTACGTGAACCGCTGGCCGCGCGAGGCTCTTTCAGGTCTATGCGCCTTCTTTCGATCTGGTCGGCTTGTACAGAAGAATGCTTCCGAACTCGCCTCTCCGTTGTTTTACTTGCCGTATCGGATCAGCCCGCGGTGAATTGCCTCAACGTGAGTCTTGTGCCGTTACTCAGAGTTGCACGAGTGACACTTTGCGACTATGCCCTGCTAGTTTTGAGAGCGTGAACAAGACGTATCTCGACACCCCTCGAATGATGGTCGAAGTGGCGCGCCTTGTTCTTACATACGAGGGACCGTCTGCCAAATTCTTAGAACTCTCTGCTGCCGCGATCGCTAATCGTCGAGGAGTGAGTGAGCGACGCTAGATCTTGCCGACGTAGCGCCCGGAGTTGAGCGTGTCGGCGGGATCGAAGGCACGCTTGATCTCGCGCATGCGTCCGAGAGCGCTGGGCTCTGCACCCCAAACGGGGAGTTCGCGTCGCGCCCACTCCGGGGCATGCAGCAGGCGCGCTCCGGGAGACTGTGCGCGAATAGTCTGATCGCAGAGCGGGAGCGACGTTCGCAAAGCGTGGCTCGTTGCCGACGAGACGCGCACCAGCAGTTCGCCGCACAGCACGTCGGCGGCGTAGTCGACGGCCATCTGCTCGGTCACGGCAAGGCGATCGAGGATCACCGACCAGTCTCCCAGCCGGTCCACGTCACCGCGAATTCGGTAGGCCGCCGATCGGCCGCCGATCTCCGCGCCCCAGAGATCGTTCACTTGCGCAAGAGCGCCGTCTGCCCGCGGGCCATCGAAGATCGCCGCGCCTGGAATTCCGGCGGCGCCCAGCGCGCTGCGCAGTTCGCGCGTGGCGCGGTCGATCTCGCCGCTCGCCCCCTCCAGCAAGATCGCGATGCATCCGTCTTCGCCGCGTTCCCACGGCAGCTCGCCCTCCCAACCGCGCAGAATCACGGCGGCGCTGGGCGGCAGGAGCAGAGAATCCAGGCGCGCGAGGATCGCAGGAAGCGTGCCCTTGGGCAGCGCCGCGGCAACGAAGCGGCGTGAGGGCGCAAGCGGCAAGACTTTGAAGTTCGCGCGCAGGATGATGCCGAGCGTTCCCAGCGCCCCCGCATGCAGCTTGCCGAGGTCGTAGCCGGTGACGTTCTTGACGACCATGCCGCCGGAGAAGGCCTCGGTACCGTCGACGAGTGCCACGCGCAAGCCGATAAGCAGATCG
>SCQY01000243.1 GCA_004298665.1 bacterium
CCGAGGAGTACGTCGCCAGCGCGATCACGGCGATCTCGCTGGAGCAGAACCCCCGTCCGCTGCTGGTGGGCGAGCGCCTCAACGCGCAGGGCTCACGCAAAGTCAAGCGTCTCCTGCTGGCCGATGACTTCGACGAGATGGTCAACGTGGCGCGCGCGCAGGTGGAGGGCGGAGCCCACGTCCTCGATCTCTGCTGCGCGCTCACCGAGCGTGTCGACGAAGACGTGCAGATGGCTGCGCTGGTCAAACGCCTCCAGCAGTCCATCGAGGCACCGCTGGTGATCGATTCCACGGAAGCCAAGGTCGTGGAGGCGGCGCTGAAGGCCAACCCCGGGCGCGCCGTCATCAACTCCATCAACATGGAGCGCGGGCGCGAGCGCATCGACGCCGTCTGCCCCATGGCCGTTGAGCACGGGGCTGCGCTGGTGGCCCTGACCATCGACGAAGTCGGCATGGCCAAGACCCGCGAGCGCAAGCTGGAAGTGGCGCAGCACATCTTCGAGATCTGCACGCAGGAGTACGGCATCGCTCCCGGCGCGCTGATCTTCGATGCGCTGACGTTCACGTTGGCTACCGGTGAGGAAGAGTATCGGCGCAGCGCTATCGAGACGATGGAGGGCATCCGGCTCATCAAGGATCGTCTGCCGGGGGCGCTTACGATTCTCGGCGTCTCCAACGTCTCGTTCGGCCTCTCGCCGCACGCGCGCGCCGCGCTCAACTCCGTCTTTCTCTACCACGCGGTGCAGGCCGGCCTGGATCTGGCGATCGTCAACCCGGCGGACCTCACGCCCTATCCGGACGTCCCTGCCGCCGAGCGCGAGCTCTGCGAGGACGTGGTCTTCGACAAGCGCGAGGACGCGCTCCAACGGCTGATCGCGCACTTCGAGTCGACGGGGCCGCGCGCCTCGGCGCAGGACGACGAGGGACCCAAGCCTTGGGACGATCCCGCCTTGCCGATCGAACAGCGCATCCACAACTCGATCCTCTACCGGCGTAAGGAGAACGTTCAGCAGAAGCTTGATGAGGCGCTGACCAAGCGCGATCCCGTCGATGTGCTCAACAACGTCCTGCTGCCGGCGATGAAGGACGTGGGCGACCGCTTCGGCGCCGGCGAGCTGATCCTGCCCTTCGTCCTCCAGTCGGCCGAGGTGATGAAGGCAGCCGTCTCCCATCTCGAGCAGTTCCTCGAGAAGAAGGATGGCTACAGCAAGGGTACGGTGGTGATCGCCACCGTTTTCGGCGACGTGCACGACATCGGCAAGAACTTGGTCGGCACGATCCTCTCAAACAACGGCTATACCGTCGTCGATCTCGGCAAGCAGGTCCCGATCACCAAGATTCTCGAGAAAGCCCGCGAGATCGGTGCCAACGCCATCGGACTCTCGGCGCTGCTGGTCTCCACGTCGAAGCAGATGCCGGCGTGCGTCAAGGAACTCGACGCGCTGGGTCTGGAGTTCCCCGTCGTCGTCGGCGGAGCCGCCATCAATCGGGACTTCGGACGGCGCATCATCTACGTTGACGAGGACCGCGAGTACCCGGCCGGCGTCTACTACGCCAAAGATGCCTTCGAGGGTTTGGAGATTGTCGATCAGCTCGTCGATGCCAAGGCGCGGGGTACGCTGCGCGCGCGCATCTCGCAGGAGGCGCGAGCGGCACGCGAGCGGCGTGCCAACGCCCCCGTGGTGGTGCCGTCGGGCAAGACGGCTCGCGAACACCTGCTCGTGCCGCCGGTCCCCGTTCCCCCGTTTTGGGGCGTACGAACGCTCGAAGACATCCCCATCGACGAAGTCTTCGCTTGCTACGATCTGCGCTCGCTCTACCGCCTCTCGTGGGGCGCCGGCAACCTCAAGGGCGAAGCCTGGGAGCGCGTCGTGCGCGAGGAGTTCGAGCCCCGGCTGGCAGCCTTCCAGGAGGAGGCGCGGCGAACCGGCTTCGTGCGCCCGCGCGCCGTCTACGGCTTCTTCCCGGCCTCCGGCGAGGGGGACGCTGTGGTGGTCTACGATCCAGCCGATCCCAAACGCGAGCTGACGCGTTTGACGTTTCCGCGGCAGCCGGGAGGCGAGCACCTCTGCCTGACGGACTACCTGCAGCCGGCCGAGAACGGGCGCCCCGTCGAT
>SCQY01000244.1 GCA_004298665.1 bacterium
CGCACCGTCGGCGCGCTGTGCGGCAAGCGTGGAGATCTGCTTGAACGTCAGGCTCGAAACGGCGTGGATGAAGGCGCGCCCGGAGTCGAGGCTGGCCAGGTGCGTCGTCATCACGGCGATGGCGTAGGGCGCACCCGCGAGATAGACCACGCCGACATCGTTGAGCGTGTCGTGCAGGCTCCCCGTCTTGTGCGCCACCAGCACGTCCGCGGGGAGGGGCTCCGGCAGCAGCGTGTTGATGTGCTGTCCCGCCATGATTTGAAGCATCTCTCCGCAAGACCACTCGTCCACGAGCTGACCGTGCGCGATCATCGCCATCAAGCGCACCATGTCGGAAGCGGTGGTACGGATGCTGCGGATGTCACCGTACGAGCGAATGTAGTCGCTGAGCGAAGTGTTGCCCAGCCCCAGCGCATGCATCGTCTCGTTCACGTGAGCTCGCCCCACCAAGCGGATCAGCATGTTCGCCGCCGTATTATCGCTCTGCGTGATCATCAGCCAGAGAAGACGGCGCACGGTGTAGTGCGAGTTGGCGGGGGCATCGGCGAGATCGCCCCAGCCGCCGTCGCGATCGGCGCTCGTAAGCGACACGTCACGGTCGAGCGCGAACGCTCCCGCCTCCATTTGGCGGAAGACTTCGACCATGACGGGCACTTTGATCGTCGAAGCCGCGGGCAAACTGGCATGCGCGTTGTATCCGACGACTTCGCCCGTGCGCAGATCGCGCACGGCAACGGCCACGTCACCGGGCGCATGACGCGCGAGGGTGTCGAGGCGCATTTGAAGTTGCGCAAGCGGCGAGGCGAGCGCTGGTCCTTCATCCAGTGGACCGAGCGCAAATGCGGGAGCGGCGACCATCGTGAGAGCGACGGTCAACGCGATGAACACGCGGCGAATCATGCGCAACGATACTCCCTTTGGAGCGAAGGGATGGCAGATGGGAAGTACCGCAGCGAAGGGGACGAACCCTCGCTGCCTTCAGAGTTGGCAAGCGGCTAGGCAGGGGTACGGAGGGATGCCAAAGCGGCGTCCCAAAGGGGAGCGGCCCATGTTGGAAATCAAGCGCATCGAAATCATCGGCGTGCCCATGGATCTGGGTGCGAGCCGTCGCGGCGTGGATATGGGGCCTTCCGCCGTGCGTTACGCCTCGCTCGGCGATCGCTTGCGCAGCCTGGGGTTGACGGTCGTCGACCGCGGCAACGTCTTCGTGCCGGTGCGCGAGAGCGTGGAGCAGGCGGCACCGAACGCGCGCTTTCTCCCCGTCATCGAAGGCGTCTGCAGACAGCTAGCCGAGGAAGTCTCCACCGTGGTGCGCTACGGCGGCTTTCCGATCGTCATCGGCGGCGATCACTCCATCGCAGTTGGTACGCTGCAAGGCTTGAAGCAGGCGCGTGGCCGCCGGCCGGGCGTGATCTGGATCGATGCGCACGCCGACATCAACACGCCCACGACGTCGATCAGCGGCAACGTTCACGGCATGCCGGTGGGCTTGGCGATCGAGCGCGGCATCATCGATCCCGCGCGCATCGTACTGATCGGCTTGCGCGACGTCGATCCCCCGGAGAAAGAGCTGATCCGCCGCGCCGGCGTGAAGGCGTACTCGATGAGCGATGTCGACCGCATGGGTATCGAGGCGATCATCTCGGCAGCCATCGAACGCATCGCGGACGCGGCGCATCCCGAGGATCCCATTCACGTCACCTTTGACATGGACGCCATCGACCCGTCGGAGGCGCCAGGCACCGGAACGCCGGTGCGCGGCGGCCTCTCGTACCGCGAATCCCACTTGGCGATGGAGCTTCTCGCCGCTAGCGGGCGCTTGGGCTCGCTGGAAGTGACGGAGATCAATCCCATTCTCGACATCGAGAACCGCACGGCCAAGCTAGCCGTCGAGCTGATCCTCTCCGCGCTCGGCAAGACGATTCTCTAGGCGCTCGGTCCGCGCTCGGGCCGCCGTTACGGATACGCAAACACGAGCTGGCCCGAGCACGAAGCAATCGCGTCTTGCGCGATTGCGCTCCCGGAGGGGCTTCACAGCTCTGGGGTCCCCTGCTCGGGCCGTGAACCGTTACG
>SCQY01000245.1 GCA_004298665.1 bacterium
CGAGGCGGCGGAGCCGCTCGCGCTGGAGCGCGCGCGGGACGCCGCGGTGCGGGCACGCGTGCTGCGCGCGTTCGTCGCGGCCGATCTCACCGACGCGGATCTGGCCGGAACCACGGGCTACGGCTACGGCGATGCCGCGCGCGAAAGCTACGAGCGCTTGCTGGCGGAGCTCTTCGGCGCAGAGCGCGCGCTGGCGCGCCTCTCGCTGGTCAGCGGTACTCACGCCATCGTTGCTGCGCTCGCGGCGCTCGTGGCGCCGGGCGAGCGGCTGCTGTGCGCCACGGGGCGTCCCTACGACACGCTGCGTAACGCCATCGTGCAGGATCGCGCCTCCCTGGTGAACCGCGATCGCATCTGCTATGACGAAGTGGCGCTGCGCGCTGACGGAACGGTGGACCTCGTAGCGCTGCGCGCGGCGCTGGCGCAGCCGGTGCGCGCCGTCTTCGTGCAGCGTTCACGCGGCTATGCGCCGCGCCCCTCGCTGGGCATCGCCGAATGCGCGCAGATCGTGCAGTGCGTGCGCGCATCCTCGCCGGAGACGCTGGTGTTGGTGGACAACTGCTACGGCGAATTCGTGGAGGAGCGCGAGCCGACGCACGCCGGTGCGGATCTCTGCATGGGCTCGCTCATCAAGAACCCCGGCGGAGGGCTGGCGCCCACGGGCGGGTACGTCGTTGGACGCGCCGATCTCGTCGAGGCCGTCGCCACGCGACTCTATGCGCCGGGCTTGGGCGACCGCCTGGGACCGACGCTTGGGCTAGGGCGAC
Organism: bacterium; assembly: GCA_004298665.1. GTDB lineage: Bacteria > Vulcanimicrobiota > Vulcanimicrobiia > Vulcanimicrobiales > SCRA01 > SCRA01. The sequence continues at coordinate 768 of SCQY01000245.1, forward strand.
TCTTCTTCCAAGGCCTCTTCCAGGCGCCGCTGATCGTGCGCGAGGCGTTGCGCGGCCTACGCTTCGCCGCTGCGCTCTTCGCGCGTCTTGGCTACGCCGTCGATCCCGCGCCCGATGCGCCGCGGCACGACATCATCCAAGGGATCCGCCTGCGCGACGGCGACGAGCTGGTGGCGTTCGCGCGCGGTCTCCAGCGCGCGATGCCCGTCAATGCGCGCTTCGCCCCCGAGCCCGGGCCCGTGCCGGGCTATATCGATCCCGTGGTGATGGCCGGCGGATCGTTCGTCGGAGGCGCCACGCTCGAGCTCTCGTGCGATGCCCCCTTGCGCCCGCCGTTCGACGTCTACCTACAGGGCGGCATCATGGCGGAGCATACCGCCTTCGGCGCCATGGCTGCTGCCCAGGCCTTGCTCGAAAGGGGCTGTTGAGCCCTCGCCAAACATGGTTCGTCGAACGCCATGGACTCGAAGCCTGAAGGGCGCGCCTATTTCCGCGCCGCCGTCTCGATACCGGCCCGTTACGCCGTCGACGGGCGGCTGGGGTATGCGGAGGGCTGGATCAACGACCTCAGCGGCGGCGGGGTCAAGCTCGTCACGGGTGAGGACCTTCCCGCAGGCGGCGTGCTGGCGCTACGCTTCCTGCTTCCGGAGTCGCCGGAACCCATCGACGCGCATGGGCGCGTCGTCCTCTCCTATCGTGACCATCCGCAAGGGCGCTATGCGCTGGGCGTCACCTTCACGGCGATCGACGGAGGGCAGCGCGAGCGGATCGTCCGCTACGTCCAAACGCTGCAGCTCCGGCATCTCCAGGAGGGGATGCGGTAGCAACCGAACCCCTCCCCCGTCCATGTACCAGCTTGAAGTATTGAACGGTCCGCTCGACGGAAAGACGTGGTCTTTCGAGAGCGAGATCACCATCGGCCGCGATGAGGCGCAGGCGCACGCGTGCATCAGCACAGACCGCTACGTCTCGCGCCGCCACGCACGCCTGAAGGCTGAGAGCGGGGAACTCCTGCTCATGGACTTGGGCAGTCGCAACGGCATCCGCCTGGGCGGGCGCCCGGTGGGGGAGAGTGCGCCGCTCGCCCCCGGCGAGACGTTCGTCGTGGGGCGCACGGAGTTGAGGGTCGTCGAGCTGTCGTGCTGATCGTGCGCACGCCCGGCGAGTGCCGTCGGGCGGTCGCGGAGCTCCCCGCACCCGTCGGCTTCGTGCCGACCATGGGCGCCCTCCACGCCGGCCACCTCTCCGTCATCGATCGCGCGCGCGAAGAGAATGCCGCCGTGGCCGTCTCCATCTTCGTCAACCCGCTGCAGTTCGGGCCGCACGACGACTACGAGCGGTACCCGCGCGTCTTCGATCGCGATTGTGCTCTCTTGCGCGAGCACGGCGTCCGGCTGCTCTATGCTCCCAGCGTGGAAGTGATGTATCCCGAAGGCTTCAGCACGACGGTCGACGTCGGCCGTTTGGGCGAGGAGTTGGAGGGCGCGCGCCGTCCGAGCCACTTTCGCGGCGTGGCGACGGTGGTGGCGAAGCTGCTCGGTGCCGTCCGGCCACACCGCCTCTATCTGGGGCAGAAGGACGCGCAGCAGACGGCGGTGCTCCGGCGCCTGGTCCACGATCTCGACATCGGCACGGAGGTCGTTGTCGCGCGCACGGCGCGCGAGCGCGACGGCCTTGCGCTCTCCAGCCGCAACGTCTATCTGACGCCGGAGCAGCGGGCTGCGGCGCCCGCGCTCCATCGCGCGCTCGAAGCGGCCGCGCATGCCGTGGCCCGCGGCGAGCGCGATCCGCGCGTCGCGCTGGAGGCGGCCCGCCACGAGCTGGTTGCGCCGTTTCGCGAAGATTACGTGGCAATCGTCGATCCCGTGACGTTCACCGTGCTCGAGGAGTTGCGCTCCCCCGCGCTCGTGCTCGGCGCCGCCTACCTCGGCGTGACGCGCCTCATCGACAGCCTTGCCGTGCCCGGCGAGGACGGCGTCGATCCCATCGTGACGCCGCCGCTGCCGGCTGTGCAGGGGAGCCTGCGGACACCGTGAGCACCGTGGCCGGCCGCACCTTGGTGGTCGGCGTCTGCGGCGGAATCGCGGCGTACAAAGTCGCCGGCATCGTCTCGACGCTTGCCCAGCGCGGCGCCGACGTGCACGTGGTGATGACGGAGGCGGCGCAGCGTTTCGTCGCGCCGCTGACGTTCCACGCCCTTTCCGCCAACCGCGTTCATGCCTCGCTGTGGGAGATCAACGACCGCGAGGACCACGTGCTCCACGTGAAGCTGGCCCACAGCGCCGCGGCGCTCTTGATCGCCCCCGCCACCGCCGATGCGATCGCCAAGCTCGCTCACGGCTACGCCGAAGATCTGCTCGGCGCGGTGGCACTGGCGGCACGCTGCCCCGTGATCCTGGCGCCGGCGATGAACAGCTCGATGTGGGAGCACGCCGCCACGCGCGCAAACGTGGCAACGCTGCGCGCGCGCGGTTGGCAGATCGTGGGACCGGAGAGCGGCTTTCTAGCCGAGCGCGAGCGCGGGGTGGGGCGCCTTGCCGGCGAGGAGCGCATCGTCGCCGCGCTGGAAGACGCGTTGGCGCGCACCCACGAGCTGGAAGGCCAGCACGTGCTGGTGACGGCGGGCGCCACGCGCGAAGCCATCGATCCCGTGCGCTTCATTTCCAATGCCTCGACGGGGGCGATGGGGATCGAGATTGCGCGCGAGGCCGCGCTGCGCGGGGCGCAGGTCGATCTCGTCTTGGGGCCCACGCACCTCGATCCGCCATACGGCGCGCGCGCCCATCGCGTGGAGAGCGCGCGCGAGATGCACGAGCGCGTGATGGCGCTGCGCGACGGCGCGCGGGTGATCGTTGCCGCCGCTGCCGTCTCCGACTGGCGCCCCGCCGTGATCGCAACACAGAAAGTGAAGAAGGAGGACGCGGATCCCATGCTGCGCCTCGAGCGCAATCCGGACATCCTCGCCCTGCTGGGCGCCGCCAAGGGCACGACGTTTCTGGTTGGATTCGCTGCCGAAACCGAGCATGTGGAGAAGTACGCGCGCGAGAAGCTGGCGCGCAAGCACCTGGATCTGATCTGCGTCAACGACGTCTCCCGGCCCGGCATCGGCTTTGCCAGCGCGGAGAACGAGATGCTGCTGCTCTGGAAGCACGGTCGCGAGCCGCTGGAGCGGGCCTCCAAGCGCGAGATCGCGGCGCGCATCTGGGACCGCATCGCAACGCTGCGAAGCGCGGAGCACGCGCACGAAGGAGAGGCCTGATGCTGCTTACGATCGACGTCGGCAACACGGAGATGAAGCTCGGCGTCTACGGCAAGGAGAAGCGCGGTCAGGCTCAGTTGATCCGCGTCTGGCGGCTGACCACCGAGCGGCGCCGAACGGCCGACGAATATGGTATCCACTTCGTCAACCTCTTCGCCTTTGCAGGCCTCGATCCGCATGGCGTGACGGCGATCGCCGTGGCCAGCGTGGTTCCCGGCACGGAGCGCCCGCTGCGGGCGGCCTGTCAAGCGTACTTCGACGTCGAGCCCGCCTTCTTGCGATCCGGCGAGCAGCAGTTGATTGCTGTTCGCACGGAGCGCCCGCGCGAAGTCGGCGCGGACATCGTCGCCGGCGCCATCGGCGGCGTGGCGAAGTACGGCACGCCGCTCATCGTGGTAGGCTACGGTACCGCCACGACCTACGCTGCCGTCTCGGCGGCAGGGGAGTTCCTCGGCACGGCCATCGCACCGGGCATCCAAATCGCCTTCGATGCGTTGGTTGGGCGCACGGCGCAGCTGCCGCAGGTTTCGCTGGAGCTGATCAACTCCGTGATCGGCAAGAACACGCAGGAGGCCCTGCAGTCCGGCGTCATCTACGGTGTGATCGGTCAGACCGAAGGCATCGTGGCACGCATGCGCATTGAGCTGGGCGCGAAGACGAAAGTGGTGGCGACGGGCGGCTTAGCCGATCTCGTCGCGCACCATCAGGAGATCTTCGAGGCGATCGACGCCGTGGACCCGCATTTGAATCTCGAAGGGCTGCGCCTCTTCGCGCGGACGTTGGAGCACGCGGAAGCCGCCTCGCCGTGAAGCTGCGCCTGGGCATCGGGCAGCGGCTCACCATCTGGTGGGTAGCGCTCTTCGCCGTGGGTTTGGCGATCTACTCAGTGCTCGCGGCGGCGTGGGTAGAGCATGCCCACGAGCGCGCTCTCTTCATCGACCTGCTGACGCAAGCCAAGGAGGGCGTGACCGCCGTCGATCCCGCGCGCAACCGTTTCACGCGCGCTATGCTGCTGCCGGCGATCGCAGGCTATGCTCTCGTCTCGTACGTCGATGGGCGGCCCGGCGAGGTGCGCGGCGTTCCACCATCCGCGGCTGCGCTAGCGCGCGCGATGCGCCTGCCCGTGGGGCAGACGAGCTATCTCAGCGGCGATCCCGCGTACTTGGTTGCCGTTGCCGCCGCCCCCGGCAGCGAAAGTCGTGCTCTGCGTGTAGCCGTCTTCGCCGACAACGAGGCGCTGGAGGAGGAGGAAGAGCGCGTGCGCGCCGCCATGCTCGCCTCGGGCGTGCCGATGCTCCTATTTGCCGCCCTGACGGGATGGCTGTTGGCGCGCGGTGCGTTAGCCCCCATCGATCGCATCACGGCGACGGCCTCGGAGGTTGCGCGCTCGGGACGCTTGAGCGCACGCCTCCGCTTGAGCGGTGACGACGAGCTGGGACGCCTGGCGCGAACGTTCGACGAGATGCTCGAGCGGCTGGAGGCATCGTTCGAGCGCGAGCGCGCCTTCATTGGCGAGGTCTCCCACGAGTTGCGCCAGCCGCTGGCTGCGCTCGGGGCGGAGGCGGAGCTGACCCTGCTGCGCAAACGCGATCCTCTGGAGTACGCGCGCGCGCTCGAGACGATTCACGAGCGTGCCGAACGCCTCTCGCGCACCATCGACGACCTGCTGTTATTGGCGCGCGCCGACGCCGGCGTGATGGGGCGGACGATGCTCGGCGAGGTGAACGAAGCCGTCAGCGAGGCCTGCGCCGAACTCCAACGCAGCCGCCCCGGCATCCCCGTGGAGCTGCGACTGCGGGAGGAGTCGCTGATGGTCCCCATCAGCGCGCCGCTGTTGACGCGCATGGTGGCGAACCTGGTCGCCAATGCGCGACGCGCGGCGCACAGCCTGGTGCGCGTCGACGTGGCTACGCGCGATGGCCGCGCTGTCGTTACCGTCGACGACGACGGTAGCGGCGTTCCGCAGGCGGAGCGTGAGGCGATCTTTCGCCGCTTCTATCGCCGGTCCGATGACGGCACCGGTTTGGGCCTGCCCATTGCCGCTGCAGTGGCGCGCGCCGGCGGCGGGGGGATCACGGTCGAGGAGTGCCCCAGCGGTGGGGCGCGCTTCGTCATCGTTCTGCCGATCGCGGGCTGAAGCGGTAGCCGAAGCCACGCAGCGTCTCGATCGCCTCGCCCTGCGCACCGAGCTTGCGGCGCAGGCGCCCGATGAAGACGTCCACGACGTTCGAGGCTCCTTCGAAGAGCGAGCCCCAGACGTGCTCCTCGATGCGCTCGCGCGGCAGCGCGATGCCGGCGTTGCGCACGAGGAACTCGAGCAGCTCGTACTCGCGAGCGGTGAGCTCGAGCGACTCCCCGGAGGCATAGACGGTGCGGGCGCGTACGTCGACGACCAGATCGCCCGCCGTATAGCGGCTGCTGCGCTGCGAGCCGGAGCGACGGATGACCGAGCGCAGGCGCGCCAGCAGCTCGGGCACGTAGAACGGCTTCACGATGTAGTCGTCGGCGCCGGCATCGAGTCCCAGCACGCGATCGTCGAGCTCATCGCGCGCGGTGACCAACAGTACCGGTGTCGCATCTCCCGATTCGCGCAG
>SCQY01000246.1 GCA_004298665.1 bacterium
GTTGTCGCCTGCCACAGGGGCGTTCCGCCCAGCCAGCGATGAAACGCATCCACGTCGCGCCCGTACTCGCTGGCGGTCCGCTCACTCTGACCTCGCTCCAGGCGGATCGATGCCTGGAAATCGGCCACTTCGCCGATCGGCGATCGATAGAGGCTCAAGCGGACCCTCCTCTGCGCGTCTCGTTACCTCGCATAATAGATGTTTGACGAGAGTGGATGGCGATCCTGCCGTCAGCGCTCGCCCTCTTCGAGTGCGGCGACCAGTGCTTGCAGATCCTCTAGTAAACGGGCCCCACGATTCCCCTCCAGCCGTTCCAGAGCCCGCGCAACGACGCCGTCGACCACCCCCGGGAGGACGTCACGCAGACGCTCGCCCCTGGTGGTCACGCTGATCAGGCGCCGGCGTTTGTCGTTCGGGTCGTCGCGGCGTTTGATCAAGCCCCCCGCCTCCATGCGCCTCAGCATACGGCTCATCGGCGGCCCCTCGACGTGCGCTGCCTTCGCGAGCTCCGCCGGCGTTCGCTCTCCCTGCTCCCAGAGGGCCTCGAGCACGGGACGCTGGGCCGACGACGTGCCGAGCACCACCAAGGCGCGATCGACGAGTTTTCCGAGCCGGCGCTCCGCCCGGGCGACGAGGCGTGCCACCTCGCCCCCAAGGCTCTCCAGCGATCGCTCCACGGCCCACCCTCCCGCAGCCTTCCCCGGCTGTCCACACGCAATCCACAGGAACCTGGGTATGCACCGATCGATACCACGGTCTGGCTGATTCCGTGCATCGAACAGTACCCGGGTACCGGCATCTCTATTACTTACCCAGGTAGGAACATCCTTGTGGTCGTGCGGCGGAGGCCACGGGCACGAAAAAAAAACGGCCGCCATAGGCGGCCGTCGACGTGGGGCGATGGGCGGGTGGGAGCGCTAGGCTACGTAGGAGACGCTGACGGGGACGCCGGCGGCCTCCGCCTTCTGCAGGCAGACCAGGACGGCGTCGATCTCGCTCTCGACGGCGATCAGATCTCCGGCCGTGATTCCCACGGGGCCGGCATGGCGCCAGAGCACGGTGCGCGCCGTCTCCAGCGCCTCGCGCAGACGCCGCGGCGTCGTTTCGAGAACAGGCCAATCGCTCTGGGCCACGGGGGCAACGATGCGCCAGCCTTCGCCGGAGGCCTCTTCATCATCGAGGAGAGCGTGCGGCACGGCGGCGAGCATAGCCAGCGAGCGGCGTTCAGCGGCGGCTAGCGGAAGCTCGGAATCACTCAAGTGCAAAACGAAGTCGACGAAGGCCGCGTGCTCGACGATATACCCGCCGGCTTGCGAGCCGACGGCCACGGAGGCGTGTCCTCGCATGAATTCCCGGGCGTCGTATCCCATCTCTTCGCAAGTGTTGGACGCGGCGTGGCGCAGGCCCTGGGGAGCCGCGGGGCCGGCGGAGAACTCACGCCGAGTGAAAGGTCCCACCATTGCCGCAAGCGACGCCTTGATCATCGTCGACCCGCAGAACGATTTCCTTCCCGGCGGCACGTTGGCCGTCGCCGAGGGGAATCGCATCTTCACGCCGATCAACGCACTCTCGCCGCGATTCCCGCGCGTCTACGTCACGCGCGATTGGCATCCGCCGACCCACGCTTACTTTCAAGAGCACGGCGGACCTTGGCCCTACCACTGCCTTCAAGACACGCCGGGTGCGGAGTTCTCGCCGCTGCTCGACTGCTCGCACGTCGACGTCACGATCAGCAAGGGCATGGATCCCGCCACCGACGGCTATAGCGGCTTTGCCGGCACCGACCTCGCGGAGCGCCTGCGCGCGGACGGCATGCGCCGGCTCTTCATCTGCGGCTTGGCGACAGACTATTGCGTGAAGGCGACCGCCCTCGAGGGGATCGCGCAGCGCTTCAAGGTCTGCGTCATTGTCGACGCGATCGCCGCCGTCAACCTCGCACCCGGCGACGAGAAGGCGGCACTCGAAGCCATGCGCCGCGGCGGTGCGCGCTTGATCGTCAGCACGCATCTGCGCTAGGACTCGCGCCTGGCGTCGAAGGGAATCTTCAACGTCTTTGCTGGGCGCGTTACAGCCAGCGAAATTCGTTTACATTCCGGTAGGGTGTTCCTATAATCGAGCACATGCCCGCCGTACGAATGCTCGGTGCCGATGCCGCCATGCAGCTCGTCCAGACCGGCGCCACCATCATGGTGGGCGGCTTCGGCCTGGTTGGAGCTCCGCTCGCGCTCTTGGAGGCGCTGGGGCGCTCCGGCGCGAGCGAACTCACCGTTATCTCCAATAACCTCGGTGAGCCCGGCCAGGGCTTGGGTGCTCTGTTGCGCCAAGGGCGTATCGCACGAGCCATCGGCTCGTACTTCACCACCAATCCCGAAGTGATTTCGGCGCACGAAGCTGGAACGCTCGAGGTCACGCTCCTCCCGCAAGGTACGATGACCGAGGCGATCCGCGCAGGCGGCGCCGGCATCCCCGCGTTCTTCACGCCCACGGGCGCCGGCACTGCCCTCGCCCAAGGCAAGGAGACGCGGCGCTTCGGGGAGCGCCTCTGCGTGCTCGAACAGGCTCTGTACGCCGACGTGGCGCTCATCAAGGCGCACGTCGCCGACCGCTTGGGCAATCTGGTGTACGAGAAGACGGCGCGCAACTTCAATCCCGTGATGGCGACGGCGGCAGCGTGCGTCATCGTTGAGGTCGACCGCATCGTCGACGTTGCTGAACTCGATCCCGAGGCGATCGTCACGCCGCACGTCTTCGTCGACGTCTTGGTGGAGCGTGCAGCATGAGCGCGGAGATTCGCCGGCGCATCGCGCGCCGCGCCTTGGAGGAGTTGCCCGCTGCCGGCGTCGTCAACTTGGGCGTCGGCATCCCCACCGTCATCGCCACGCTCCCTGAGGCATGCGGGCGCATCTTCATTCACTCCGAGAACGGCATCCTTGGAGTTGGCCCACGTCCGCCGGAGGACGCCGTCGATCCTACGCTGGTGGATGCCGGCAAACGGCCGATCACCGCGAGCCCCGGGGCGGCTTACTTCGACTCGGCGCTCTCCTTTGCCATGATTCGCGGCGGGCACATCGACGTCGCCGTCTTGGGCGCGCTGCAGATCGATGCACGCGGACGCATCGCCAACTGGGCGATTCCCGGGCAGCCCATCCTTGGCGTAGGCGGCGCGATGGATTTGCTCTGCGGAGCGCGGCGCGTGGTGGTCACGATGACGCATCTCTCCAGTGCCGGTGAACCGAAGATCGTGCCCGAGCTTACGCTGCCCATCGGAAGCCTGCGTCCCGTCGACGTGATCGTCAGCGACTACGGCGTGCTCGATGTCAGCGGCGGGGTGCTGGTCCTTCGCGAGCTGGCTCCCGGCATCACGCTGGAGCGCTTCACGGAGGCGACGGCTGCCCTCTTCAAAGTCGGCGTTTCGACGAATCGATGAAGGATCGCGGCCAGCGGCCAACTCGTCCTGATCTCGAGCGCTATCGCGTGGAATCGCTGAGCAAGGGCCTCCGCATCCTCGCCTTGCTCTGCCGCTCGGAGCGTGCGATGTCGCTCTCGGAGCTGGCCGAGCAGCTGCACTGGAATCGCACGACGGCATACCGCTTCATGGCCACGCTGCAAGCCGAGGGCTACGTCGACCAGGATCCCATCACCAAGAGCTACGCCTTGACGGCTCGGGTCATGGACCTTGGCTTCAGCTACCTCAACGCCCTGAGCTTTCCCGAGCGCAGTCTTCCCTACCTCAACCGGCTCTCAACGGCCACCGGCCACTCGTGCAATCTCTCCGTTCTCGACGGGACGGAGATCGTCTACGTCGCGCGCGTGGCCTCGCGTTCCCTGCTCTCCGTCAACCTCCACGTAGGATCGCGTCTGCCTGCGTACTGCACCTCGATGGGTAAGGTTTTGCTGGCCTGGCTCCCGCCGCAGGAGATGCAGGCCGTTCTCGCGGGTATGCGCATCGAGGCGCGCACCCCCAAAACGGTGCGAACCCTGCGGGAACTGCTGCGGCTGCTCGGCGCGACCCGGCGCAGCGGCTATGCCGTCAACGATCAGGAGCTGGAGATCGGGGTACGCTCCGCCGCCGCTCCTATCTACGATGGCAAACATCATGTCATAGCAGCGCTGAACGTCTCCGTACCCGCCGCGCACTGCACGCTCCCACAGCTCACGCGCGACATCGTGCCGCGCATCCTCGAAACGGCACGCGATATCTCCATAGCGATCGGACAAACGACTCTAGAAAGGTTGCATTGATGAACGATTACCGGATCTCGCGCTCGGCGTTCGCCAAAGGCCTGGGCCTTGGCGCCGCCGCGGCCGCCGCCGGCTTCCCCGCATTCATCCCCGCGCTCGGCGAGGCAGCCGACGCGATCAAGATCGGCCAGATCGAGGAGCTCACGGGCGTCTACGCGGCCCCGGCAAGCAACGAGGTGCGCGGCGCGCAGATGGCCGTCGACGCCTGGAACAAGCGCGGCGGCGTGCTCGGCCGCAGAGTCGACGTCGTTCTCGAGGACGATAGCAACAACCCCGGGACCGCTGTGCTGAAGGCGCGCAAGCTCGTAAACCAGGACAAGGTCGACGCGCTGCTGGGCACGCTCAACAGCGGTTCCTCGCTCTCGGTCAGCGAGGCGGCCAATACGATGGGCGTCTTCTTCATGGACTCGGGCGGACACGCCGACGAGATCTCGGGCAGCAAGTGCCACTGGAATACGTTTCAGGTCCCTCACACGACGTGGATGCTGGCGCAAGCCACAGGGTACTCGATCGCCAAGAAGTTCGGCAAGAAGTGGTACATGATCACGCCGGACTACGCCTTCGGTCATGCCTTGGCCGCAGCATACGAGGACTTGGCCAAACGCATCGGGTGCACCATCGTCGCCAACGAGCTGACGCCGCTGGGCACGAGTGACTTCAGCCCCTATCTCACGAAGGTCGAAGGCGCCAAGCCCGACTGTCTTCTGGTGCTCGTGCAGGGCGCCGATTGGGTCAACTGCATGAAGCAGGCCAGCTCGTTCGGCCTCTTCAAGAAGCTGCCCGTCGCCGGCCCATACGTCGAAATGGAGAACGTCTGGGCGCTTCCGCCCGAACTGCGCGTGGGCTACTGGGGCTGCGAGTGGTACTACAAGAACGACCTCGTTCTCGGCAAAGGTCATACCGAGGGCCGGCAATTCGTCGACGAGTACCGTAAGAAGTTCGGCATGCCGCCCACCGAGCGCAACTGCTTCGCCTACGTGGCCATGGACCGTTTGCTGTGGGCCATGAGCGATGCCAAGTCTACCGATCCCATCAAGGTCGCCCGCGCGCTCGAAGGCGCAAAGTTTCGCTCGCTCTGGCAGGGTACGCCGTACTTCCGCAAGGAGGACCACTCGCTGATGTGGCCGATGTGGTTCGGCCGCCTGCGTCCCAACGGAACGCCCGGCGACAAGTACGACGTCGTCGAGATCATCGATCGCCAAGAGCCTGAGACGATCGCCAAGAGCGCCGCGGATCAGGCGACGGTCTGCAGGCTCAACTACCCTGCCTAACGGCTAGACGCCCACGACGTGGCGCTCGTTCCTGACGCGATCGTGGACGAGCGCCCCCTCGCGGGCCAGGCCCAAGACCCATGTTTCGCATGCCACGCGATGGTGCGCGAAGCACGCTCTCATCGAGGCCGCGATCTCCATCGCGTTGCCGTCGACCAGCGCCAGCACGCTGGGCCCCGCTCCTGACAGGGCGATGCCCAGGAGACCCGGATGCTCCAAGCGCAGCGCCTCCTGCAAGCCCGGCACGAACGCGGCGCGGTAAGGCTGGTGAAGCCGGTCTTGCATCGCGACGCGCAAGTGGCGCACGTTGCCGCTGGCCAACGCTGCGCCCAAGAGCGCGGCTCGTTGCACGTTGAAGACGCTGTCCTCCTTCGCGTACGCTTGCGGCAGCACGGCGCGCGCCTGTGCCGTCGCCAGCTCCAGCTGCGGCACGGCAACGATCGCCCGGACACCCGACGGCGGGTCGAAGCGCAGGTAGCTGGGCATCATCTCGCCTTGCTGCGCCGCGATCACGATGCCGCCCAGCAACGCGGGGGTGGAGTTGTCGGGGTGCCCTTCAAGGCCGCAGGCCAACTCCACGAGCCGCTCCGCCGGCGTCTCCAGCTCGGCGACGGCGTCGGCCACGAGCAAGCCCAGCACCAGCGCCGCGGCACTCGATCCCAGGCCTTTGCCCAGCGGGAGAGGGTTCTCCACCACCAGCTCGCCGCGCGGCAACTCGGCATTCTCGCCCAGCAAGGCACGCATGCCGCGTACGATCTCCTGTTCGAAGCCCTCGTGGGTGGGCATTTGAGGGCCGGGAAGAAAGCGCGTCCGGAACGGGTCTTCGTCACAGCGCAAGCTCGCGCGCAGACGCAGCTCGAGTGCGATGCCGACGGCATCGAAGCCGGAACCGAGGTTGGCGCTCGTCGCGGGGACCTCGAAGTCGATGCGCATCGGTTACTTCTTCTCCTTCAGGATGGCGGAAAGCACGGCATCCACCGAATTGGCTACCGGTTCGGGTGCGATGGGTTCGCTAATGGACGAGTCCTTGAGGACGTGACCCGTCAAGATACAGACGACGTCTTCGTCGGCGCGCATCACACCGCGCCGGCGCAGTTCGCGCACGCCCGCGACCGAGGCCGCCGATGCGGGCTCGCAGCCCAGGCCATCGCTGCCGACGGCACGCCGCGCTTCGAGGATATGCTCGTCGGAGACGGCCAACGCCAGGCCATCGCAGGCACGCAGCTCGCGGCGCGCCTTACGCCACGAGACCGGGTTGCCGATGCGGATGGCGCTGGCAACGGTCTGCGCCTTCACGGGCTCCAGATCTATACCGCTCTCCCAGGCCTGGGCGAAAGGCGCGGCGCCCGCCGCTTGGACAACGCAGAGCCGCGGGAGACGGTCCGACAATCCCAGCGCCAGCGCTTCACGGAAGCCCTTGCCAAGCGCGCTCACGTTCCCGAGATTCCCACCGGGCAACACTACCCAGTCGGGAGCACGCCAATGGCGCTGCTCGAGCATGGCGAAGGCGACGCACTTCTGCCCCTCGATGCGGTATGGGTCGACGGAGTTCACCAGCGCCACGTCGCGAGAGGCAGCGCCCACCGCACGCGCCAGGCGAAGGGCATCGTCGAAGTCTCCCTCGATGGTCAGAACGTGGGCGCCGTAGGCCAAGGTCTGTGCGATCTTGGCCTGCGAGACGCCGCCCGCAGGTGCCAAGACGAAGGCTCCCATCCCGGCGCGCGCAGCATAGGCGGCCATCGCCGCCGAGGTATTGCCCGTGCTCGCGCAGAGCGCGGCACTCGAACCGCGTGCCGCGGCAAAGGAGACGGCTACCGTCATTCCGGCGTCCTTGAACGAACCGCTAGGGTTGCGCCCGCAGTGGTAGACGTTCATGCGATCCACGCCGCTCCAGGCGGCGCTGCGTGGTGCATCCTGCAGCGGGATCTCGTTCTCGTCGAGCGAGACGATGCACGCCTCATCGAGGTGCGGGAGCAGCTCGCGAAAACGCCAGACGCCGCTCCGGTCGAGCGCGTTGGATGCCCCGCTGCGGTCTCTCAGAATCTGAACGAGCGCGTCGCGTCCGATGCCGTGCGGCGCGGTGAACTCGAGCAGCCCGCCGCAGCGCGGACAGGTGTTGCCTTCGATCGCCTCTCCGCCGCAGCCCGCCTCGGCGCACCGCAGCGGCTCCGGCCCACCGACGCCGTGCCAGCCGTGTTCGGCCGCCGCGGCGCCATCGAGCTCGGCGCACCGCAGGCGCGCCAACGTCTTGTCCATCGTGCCCTACTCCTCGTGACATGAAAGAAACGCCCCCGGCCTGCAGGCCGGGGGCGTCTCGTTGGTCCGCTGATCGTGCCGACCGTTATCGCAACGCCGCTCCAGCCCACAGCCCCTGGCTGCGAGTAATCGTCGTCGTGGTAGTCGTAATGATCGTGCAGTACATTGCTCTCACCAGTATATCGGACAACGGAGAGAAATCCTTCACCCTTCCGGGTGAACTCTGTGCGAAGGCGGAACGGCCGAGGCGCTGAACATTGCTCCGATGCTCAAGACGGCTCCACTGCCCGCTCGCGTGTTCGGCGAGCTTCAACGTATCCTGCCACGTCCTCAGGCCGTGCTCTCTGCACGCGAAGACCTCCTGGTCTACGGCTACGACGGTACGTGGTACGAAGGCCTTCCGCAGGTCGTGGCGATCCCCGAGAGCGCGGAGCAGGTGGCGGAGATCGTGCTGCTGGCCAATCGCGAGCGCCTTGCCGTCACGCCGCGGGCCATGGGCTCCAGCCTCTCCGGGGGCCCCGTGCCGTTACGCGGCGGGATCGTCATCGACACCAAGCGCATGAATCGCATTCTGGAGATCGACGAAACCAACTTCGTCGCCGTCGTCCAGCCAGGCGTGATCAACGCCGATCTGCAGAAGGCGGTCGAGAGCCGCGGGCTCTTCTACCCGCCCGATCCCAGTTCGATGCGCCAGTCGGCGATCGGCGGCAACGTGGCGGAGAACGCGGGCGGCTCGCGTTGCCTCAAGTACGGCGTTACGGCGGACTACGTCATGGGACTGCAGGTGGTGCTGCCCACCGGCGAGATCATCCGCACCGGCGGCAAGATGGTGAAGAACGTCACCGGCTACAACCTGCGCGCCTTGTTCACGGGCGCCGAGGGGACGCTGGGCGTGGTCACCGAAGCGACGTTGCGTCTGCTCAAGAAGCCGCCGTTCTCGATGACGGCGATGGCGGTCTTCGCCTCGATCGTCGACGCGGCCCAGTGCGTCACGGAAGTCATGAGCGCGGGGCTCACGCCGTGCGCCATCGAGATGATGGACGACGTCACGATGTCCTGCGTCGAGGAGATGTTTCATCTAGGCCTGCCCGTCGAGCGCGAGGCGATCCTGCTCTTCGCCGTGGACGGCAACTACCGCACGATCGTGGACGGCGAGATGGAGGCGCTCTCCGAACTGGCGCGCAAGGCCGGTGCGCTCGAAGTGCGGGT
>SCQY01000247.1 GCA_004298665.1 bacterium
TCGGCGTAGATCAAGCCGTTGGCTGGGTTGAGCGTGAGCGCGGAGTAGATAAAGTTGTGATCGGGTGTGGTGGCGACCGTGGCGGGCCAGCCGGGGGCCTCGATGCCGGTCGACATGTCAAGCGCGTGGAGTTGGTCTTGTCCATCGGCTACGTAGACGCGGTTGGTCCCGCGGTCGAACGTCGCGGTTCCCGCGACGCCGAAGGGATAGCTGGAACAGATGTAGCTGGTCGTACCCAAATGCTTCTGCCAGAGGACGGATCCGTTATCGGCGTTGACGGCGGTGAAGAGTCCGGTCTGCGTCCCTACGTAGAGTACATTCTGCGACGAGCCGTTGACCGAGACGCCCGACGCGAGCACGGGCTCGGCGAGCAGCGGACCGCCGAATCCCAGCGACCAGATCTGGTGCAGATTCGCCACATTGCTCGCGCCGATCGTCGTCTCTTTGGGATTGTAGCCGGACCGCGCGAGGTCGAAACCAAAGGTGGACCAATCGACGTACTTCGTGCTCGGCGGCGGTGTCGGTGACGAGGAGAGCGTCGCGTTGTAGTGCGCCAGTACGTCAGAGGCGGAGAGGGCGCGGTTGTAGATGGCCACCTCGTCTACCGTTCCGGCGTATCCCGGATCACTCAGGCCCGCATCGTCTCCGATAGCCAAGCCGTGCGTGGAATCGTAGCCCACGATCGTTCCCGTGCGCGTTCCGCTGGCCACTGCGCTCCCATTGAGATATATCTTCATGGTGGTGCCGTCGTAGGTCGCGACGACGTGGTAGGTAGTATTGGCCTGCAAGGCGCTGGGTGATGAGAGAACCATCACACCGGAGGAGAGATCGATCTGCGCGTCCAGATGTCCGGAAGCAAAGTAGAAGTCGTACGGCGCGTAGATGGCGTCGCTGCCGTAGCTCAGCGGTACCGCATAGGTCTTCGGGACGCTCGTGAAGCGCAGCAGGCATTCGATGCTCACCTGGGTGCTTGGGCGCAGCAGCGCATTGGGCGGAACGGCAGCGATGCCCGCGGTGCTCTGCAGTCCTGGGAAGATCATGGCCGCGTCGTTGGAACTTTGCAGCAGACCGGGCGCGCCCTTCGTCACCGAGGCGCCGATCGTTCCGTTCAGTGCATTGGGCGAGCTGTCGTGCGCAATGCTTCCGCTGCTTTCGTCCAAGCGGTAGTAGGCGACCGGGTTGCTGCTCAGCACGGCCGCGGCGTAGCCGCCGCTTACGGGCACGGGCGTCGAAGTCGGAGCCGGTGATGGTGTCGGAGTGGCGCTCGAACTTGGAGTTGGAGTCGGCGGCGGCGTGGGTCCGGGAGCCTGGGTCGCTGCCGCGTAGTGCGCCTGAACTCGTGCTGCCGTCAGAGGCTTAGCGTAGATCGCCACCTCGTCGATCGTGCCGGCGTATGCCGGATCGCTGAAGCCCGCGTCGTCTCCGATGGCTAGCCCGTGCGTCGTGTCGTAGTCGATGAAGGTGCCGGCCTTGGAGGCCGATGCAGCGAGCGTCCCATTGAGATAGAGGCTAGCGCTTGCGCCGTCGTACGTAGCGACGACGTCGTAGGTCGTATTGGTGTTCAGCGCGCTCGGCGTCGAGACCACGAGCACGCCGGAACTCAAGGCGAATTGCGCGAAGAGCTTGCCGCCGGAGAAGTAGAGATCGTACGGCGCGTAACTGGCGTCGGTCCCGTATGAGAGCACGACGGCATAGGCTGCCGGTACCGTTGTGAACGAGATCAGACATTCCATCGTGACCTGCGAGGACACACGAAAGGTGGCGTTGGGCGGCACCGCGACGACGCCGGCGCTCGTGCGCGTGCCGGGAAAACGCATGGCTGTATCGGTACTGCTGACCAGAAGGCCGGCCACGCCGGTGGTGACGCTCGAACCGGTCGTCCCGTTGAAGCCGCTGGGTGAACTGTCGAGGGCGACGGTGCCGGTGTCGTCGAGGCGATAGTAGGCGATGGGCCCGTCACTTAGAACAGCCGTTGAGTACGGATCGCCGGTGGCGGCAGCGAGGTGCAGTCTACGTGGGCCTTGTGGAGCCGCCTTTCCATGCTGCGGTGATAGCGAGCCCGCGCTCGTTGCGGGCGCCGGCGGCACGATCCGGTGTGCCGCCGGAGCGCAGGCGTACAAGAGCGCACAACAGACAAAGCTCAAATATACGCCAGAACTCCTCATTATTGAACCTCGACGCGGCTTGGTTTGCAGGCTGCCTTCCCCAACCTTACCGGCGCATCGCCCTAGCACGCTAGGGATGTTCGGCTCTTTCGTATAGGCCATCGTTGCTTGGAAGGAGCGGAAGGCGGCGCACGGTAACGCACCGTAGAGAGCAATGATCAGGGAACGCCGGCGGCGTTGAAGGGCGGATACTTTAGAGATGCAGGCAATCGTGTTGGTCGGCGGCGAGGGAACGCGCCTGCGTCCGCTTACGTACTCCGTTCCAAAGCCGATGGTTCCGTTGCTCGATCGCCCCTTCATGGAGCACGTCTTACTGCGGTTGCGGGACGCCGGCATCAACGAAGTGGTGTTGCCCGCCTGCTATCTGCCCGAGGCAATCCAGCGCCACTTCGGCGACGGCGAGCGCATGGGCATGCGCCTGCACTACGTGATCGAGGAAGCGCCGCTAGGCACCGCCGGCGCCCTGAGGAACGTGGAGCGCTTCATCACCGGACCGTTCTTCGTCTTCAACGGAGACGTCCTCACCAGCCTCGACCTGGGCGCGATGCTGGAGTTCCACCGCCGCAGCGGAGGCATCGGCACGCTTCATCTCACTCCCGTAGAGGATCCTACGGCGTTCGGCTGCGTCGAGCGCGAGCCGGATGGGCGGATCACGCGTTTCGCGGAGAAGCCGAAGCCGCATGAGGTCACCACCAACTCCATCAACGCCGGCACCTACCTGCTTGAGCGCGAGGTGCTGGACCGTATCCCCACCGGGCGCAACGTCTCCATCGAACGCGAGACATTCCCGCAGCTGATCTCGGGGGATCGCCCGCTCTACGCCTACGCGACGGAAGACTACTGGATCGATATCGGCAAGCCGGAGAACTACCTCAAGGCGAATCTCGACATCCTGCGCGGCACGATGCCGCTGCGCACGGTTGGTCCCTCCGCCGAGGCCGCCGTGAAGCACCCGAGTTTCGTAGGAGCTCACTCCACCGTCGATCGGCGCGCCGAAGTCGGTCCGGGCGTCGTGCTCGGCCGCGGCTGCCGCGTCGCGGCACGCGCACATATCTACGAGAGCGTGCTCTGGGATGGCGTGGTCGTTGGCGAGGGAGCCTCGATCGAGGGCGCCGTTCTGGCCGGCGACGTCCACGTCGGCGCGAACGCGCGCGTCGAGCGCGGAGCGGTCGTTGGTCACGGCGAGCGCATCCCTGCCGGGAGCGTCGTTCCGGCGGGAGCACGGGTTCCGACGCCGTTGCCTGCTTGATCGCCCGCCTGCTCAAGGTTTCAAGCCAGGCCCTTTCCGGGTACAAGCCTCTACGGCGGAGAGCCCCGCTTCCGGGGCAAGACCAGCGGCCTAGTAGGGTTGCCGAGCCGTGCACAAACCGAATCGGGGCGGGCGCAGGCTTGATCTCCTGTCTCCGTCATCGTAAGAAAGTAGAAGGATTTGGAGCGCAGGATGCCAGCCGATGCGTTGAGCGAGCTTCTCGTAAACCTCCGCCGTGCGACGCGGCGGGCCGAGGTTCCGTCTACGCTGTTCCTGGGATCGTACCCCCCACGCGAGTGCGGGATCGCGACCTTCATGCGCGACGTGATCACATCGGTCCAGTCCGTTTCAGGGATGCGTGGCGATGTCATCGCCATCGACCCCGAGGGTGTCGAGCGCCCCTACGGCAGCGAGGTCGTGGCCACGTTGCGCGATCGTGATCCCGCCTCGTATCGTGAGATCGTGCGCTTTGTGAACGCGCATCCGGCGCGCTTGCTCAATATCCAGCACGAGTACGGCCTGTTCGGCGGAGACGACGGCGAGATGCTCGTGGATGCGCTCGCCGGGATCCGCAAGCCCGTCGCGTTGACGATGCATACGGTGCTGCCCAACCCTTCGGAGCACCATCGGCAGGTGACGCGCGAGCTATGCACTCGCTCCGACGTGGTGATCGTGCTCTCGAACACGGGGCGCCGCATCCTCGAGGAGATCTACGGGCTGGAGTCGCGCCGCATCGAAGTCATTCATCACGGCGTCCCCGATGCGGGTTTCGTGCCGACCGACGCCTTCAAGGCCGGTTTGGGCTACGGCGGCCGCCTGCTCATCTCGACGTTCGGGCTGATCTCGCGGGGCAAGGGGCTGGAGTACGCGATCGAATCGCTGCCCGCCATTGTAGAACGCCACCCTGAGACGCTCTATCTGGTCATCGGCGAGACGCACCCCGAAGTACGCCGCCAGGAAGGTGAGTCGTACCGCGAGATGCTGCAGGAGCGCGTGGCCGCGTTGGGTCTCGAGAAGAACGTGGCCTTCGTCAACGCCTACCTGTCGCTCGAACAGCTGATCACCTACCTGCGCGCAACGGACGTCTACCTCACGCCCTACCTCAATCCCGTGCAGATCGTCAGCGGCACGCTGGCTTATGCCATGGGCCTCGGTAAGGCGATCGTTTCGACGCCGTACCTGTATGCCGAGGAGCTGCTCGCGCACCGCCGCGGCTTCCTGGCCGGCTTCCGCGAAGCCGATTCCATCGCCGCGCAAGTCAATCGCCTATTCGATGATCCGGGTTTGCGCCGCTGCGTGGAGCGCCGCGCCTATCGTTTCGGCCGCCAGATGACCTGGCCGAACGTCGCGCGCGACTACGGCCGCCTCTTCGCCGATCTCGCCGGCCCCTCGCGCCCCGTCTTTGCGCGTCCGCCGCTGCCTGCTGCCGCGTCAAGGCAATCGGTCGTTCGCCCCGCGGCCACACCGCTGATCGCAGGGCGGCTCGCTCCGCTGACCCTGATCGACCGAGAACGGCGCGTCCATCCGTGAGGCCGGTGACGGGGCTCCCCCCGCTTGGTCATCTGCTGCAACTGAGCGACGACTGCGGCGTGATCCAGCATGCCACCTACGACGTGCCCAATCGCGAGACGGGGTACTGCGTCGACGACGTGGCGCGGGCGTTCATCGTCGCCGTCCGCTCGATGTTGGGAGGCGGCGATCCAGCGGCCCGCGGCCTAGCAGTGCGCATGCTTTCGTTCCTGGACCATGCGCAGCTTCCCGATGGCCGCTTCCATAACTTCATGGCGCACGACCGCCGCTGGCTCGACGAGGTTGGCGGTGAGGATGCCTACGGTCGCGCGCTCTGGGCGTTGGGCTGGGGGCTCTGCCTACCCTCGGAACGCGGTTGGCACCGGCTTTGCGCACAGATGCTGCGCCGCGCGCTGCCGCATCTTGCCGGTTTGCACCACCTCCGTCCGTGCGCTTATGCGGTGCTCGGCCTGGTGCAGGCCGCCAAGGCCGATCTGCCTGATGCTCGAGCTGAGATCCGAGATGCTCTTGCGTTGCTCGTCGGGAAGCTGTTGGCCGCGCGAGAGCGGTACGCGGACGTGTGGCCCTGGTTCGAGACGACCTTGACCTATGCGAATGGGCGCTTGCCCGAGGCGCTTCTGCGCGCCGGTGCAGTGCTCGAGGACGATCGCGCGATCGCCGCCGGCCTCGAGTCGCTGGCCCTTTTGGAGTCGGTGACCATGGAGCGCGGCGTCTTCGTTCCGGTAGGCAACGAAGGCTGGTTCACGCGCGGCGGTCACCGCGCCGTCTACGCGCAGCAGCCGATCGAAGCGGCGTCGATGGTGGATGTCGAGCTCGCAGCCCACGAAGTGAGCGGGCTCGATCGTTACCTCCATATGGCGGGCGTGGCCTTGGACTGGTTCTTCGGTCACAACACCAACGGTGCGATCATGGTGGAGAGCGACGGCTGCCGCGACGGTCTCGAGCGCGATGGACCCAACCACAACATGGGAGCCGAATCGACGCTCTGCTATCTCATGGCGATGATCGCGATGGCGGCGCATCCGGTTGCGGAACAGCGAGGGGTGCGCCGCTAGGCAAGCGAAGCCGCGCTGTGTGACCCCCCTTCTCTCTGAATCCCTGAACGAGACCCAACGCCAAGCCGTGCTCGCCACGGATGGCCCGTGCCTGATCTTCGCCGGCGCGGGCTCCGGCAAGACGCGCGTGCTCACGCACCGCGTCGCCTATCTGATCGATGAGCTTGGTATCGCTCCCGAGCGCATCTTGGCTGTGACGTTTACCAACAAGGCCGCCGGCGAGATGAAGGAGCGGCTCGCCCGCATGGTCGGTACGCGCGCACGCGATCTCTGGATGGGAACCTTCCATGCGATCTGCGTACGCATCTTGCGTCGCGACGGCCGGAGAATCGGCATCGCGTCGAACTTCGTCATCGCCGACGAGAGCGATCAGCGTTCCATCATGCGCGACGTCCTCCACGAGCTTGACGTCGACGAGCGCCAGTTGACGCCCGGGGCGTGTCTTGCGGAGATCTCGCGCGCGAAGAACCGTTTGCTCACCGTCGAGCAATACGAGGAATCGGCCGCTTCGTTTTATGGCGAGCGCCTGGCCGCCGTCTACCGCGCCTATCAGCAACACCTTCGGCGCAACAACGCGCTCGACTTCGACGATCTCATCGGCTGCGCCATCGATCTGCTGGAGAGCGACGCCGACGTGCGTGCGCGCTACCAGGAGCGCTTCCTCTACGTGCTGGTCGACGAATACCAAGACGTCAACCACGCCCAGTACCGCCTCGTGAAGCTGCTGGGCGACGGGCACAAGAACGTGACGGTGGTGGGTGACGACGATCAGTCGATCTACTCTTGGCGCGGCAGCGACTTCCAGCTCATCCTGCGCTTCGAGCAGGACTTCCCGGGAGCGCGCGTCTTCAAGCTGGAGCAGAACTATCGTTCGACCGGCGCCATTCTGAGCGCGGCCAACGAGCTGGTCGCCAACAATCGCACCCGCCATCCCAAGCGCCTCTTCACGGAGCGCGGCGGCGGCGAGCCCGTGCTCTGCTACGCTGCCGAGAGCGAGCGCGACGAGGCGCGCTACGTGGCGGAGCGCATCCGTCACATGGTGGCCGAGGAGGGGCGCGAGTACCACGAGATGCTCGTGCTCTATCGTACCAACGCGCAGTCACGCATCTTCGAAGAGACGTTCCTTGCCGACGGCATGCCTTACCGCGTAGTGGGCGGGGTGGGCTTCTACAATCGTCAGGAGGTCAAGGACGCCATGTCCTACCTCCGCTTCATCGCTAACCCCGCCGATGCGGTGGGCTTCAAACGCATCGTCAACGTACCGCGGCGCGGTATTGGGCAGACGACCGTCGCGCAGGTGCTGGCGGCCGCGACGGACGACGGACGTCCCATCGGCGAGGTGCTGGATGACGAGGCCTTCCTCGTGCGGGCCGCCGTACGCAAGGCCAAGGACCTGGCGCGCTTCGGCGCGTTGATCGGTGAGCTGCGTGCCCTGGTGGACCAGCGATCCGTCACGGAACTGCTGATCGCCGTCTTGGAGCAGAGCGGCTACTTGCGCGAGCTGCACAACGAGCAGACGCCGGAGGCGCGCGGGCGCATCGAGAATCTCGAGGAGCTGGTTTCGGTGGCGCGCCAATTCGAGGAGGCCAATTACGGTGCCACGCTGGACGACTTCCTCACCAACATCGCGCTGATCACCGATCTCGATCGCATGGATGACCGGCACGATCGTGTGACGCTGATGACGCTTCACGCGGCCAAGGGACTGGAGTTTCCCGTCGTCTTCCTCACGGGTCTCGAGGAAGGCGTCTTTCCTCACAACCGTGCGCTGGGGGAGCAGCAGGAGTGTGAGGAGGAGCGCCGGCTGGCCTACGTGGGCGTGACGCGGGCGATGGAGCGCCTGACGCTCACCTACGCGCAGCGCCGCACGCTCTTCGGCAATACCTATGCCTATCCGCCGTCCCGCTTCTTGGCGGAGATGCCCTCGCTCCAGCACCTGGGGAGTACGGCGTACGTTCCGCGGCCGCAAGGCGGCCGCTGGCGGGATGTGGCAATGCCCGACGTGGCCCCGGCGCCGGCGCTCGCGAACGTGGCGCGGGGCGATCGTGTGCGCCATCCCAAGTGGGGAGAGGGCACGGTGCGCAGCCTCAACGGCGCCGGCGGCGATGCGCTTGTCACGGTGGACTTCACAAGCGTGGGCAGCAAGATGCTGATGCTGAAGTACGCGCCGCTCGAGCGCGTCGAGACGGGAGGATCGGCGAGTGGGTGAGCGGATACGCGTCGCGGTTGCGGGGCTGCATGGGCGCTTGGGATCGGCCTTGGCCGCCGGCATCCGCGCAGCACAGGACCTCGAGCTGGTGGGCGGTCTGGTGCGCGAACCCTCCGCTCCGGGCGAGCACGCCGGCGTCGAGGAGCTGCTCCAGGCCGAGCATCCCGACGTGCTGCTCGACTGCACGCGCTACCCTGATACCGTGAAGATCGCCGCGGCGGCGCTGGCTCGCGCAGTCCCGCTGGTGGTCGGAGCCACCGGCTGGACCGACGCGGAGCAGCGCCAACTGGCGGAGGCCGCGCAGCGGGCCGGCGTCGGGGTCGTCTTGGCGCCAAACTTTTCGATCGGAGCCGTCTTGGCAATGCATTTCGCCCGCCAGGCGGCGCGCTGGTTCGCCAAGGCGGAGATCGTGGAGCTGCATCACGAGGCCAAGCGTGATGCTCCCTCGGGGACGGCCAAGCTGACGGCGGCGCGGATCGAGGCGGTGAGCGGCCACCCCGTGCCCATCCATTCGGTGCGCCTGCCTGGTCTGGTGGCGCATCAAGAGGTGCTCTTCGGCGGAATCGGCGAGGTCCTCACGCTTCGCCACGACTCGCTGGGGCGCGAATCGTTCGTTGCAGGGGCCCTGCTGGCGGTGCGCCGCGCCGGCGGCCTGCGTGGCCTCACGGTTGGTCTCGAAACCCTGCTAGGCCTGGAATAGGCGAAATTTTTTCGCTGTTCTGGCTATTTTGGGGTGGCGGAGCGATGAATTTTTCGGTATCATGGCGCTCATGCACTGCAGAAAGCGAGACCACTCCGACGCAAGGACGCCTGCCAAGGGGGGCGCAATACCGAAGAGCATGAGGTTACGGAGCGAAGCGGAGTGAGTACAATCAAGGTTGCCGTCGTCGGTGCCACGGGGGCTGTCGGCGAAACGATTCTGCGCGTGCTCGAAGAGCGCGCCTTTCCGGTGGATCGGCTGGGGGCATTCGCCAGCCGCGATCGCGCGGCCGCGGTGCGATTCCGTGGTCAGGTACACGATGTCGAGGCCACCAGCTACGATCGGCTGGCGCCCTACGACGTAGTGCTCTTCGCGGGTGGGGATGACGCGAGCAAAGATCTTGGCCGCCGGCTGGCCGATGCGGGGAAGCTCGTATCCGACAACTCGTCGACCTATCGCATGGAGTTGGACGTTCCGCTCGTCGTGCCCGACGTCAACTCCCACGCACTGGGCTCCGCGCGCCTGGCGCCGGTGGCGAACTGTTCGACGATCCAGCTGGTGTTGGCGCTCAAGCCGTTGCGCGATGCCGCGGGGCTGCGCACGGTGCGCGTGGCCAGCTACCAGAGCGTGAGCGGGGCGGGGCGGCCGGCGCTCGAGCGCCTGGAGGACGAGGAGCGTGCCCTGCACGGCGCCGCGCTCTCGAACGATGCCACGCCTTTCCCCAGCGCCATCGCGCGGAACGTGATTCCGCAGATCGGTTCGTTCGACGACGCCGGTAACTCTACGGAAGAGAAGAAGATCGTCGAGGAGACGCGCAAGATCCTGGAGCTTCCTACGCTCCACGTGGCAGCGACGACGGTGCGCGTGCCCGTGCGCTATGCCCACAGCGAGGCGGTCTTCATCGAAACCGAGCGCGATACGACCGTGGAGGAGCTCTCGGCGGCGGTAGCCGCCCAGCCGGGTGTCACGCTGGTGCCGGAGGGTATCGTCACGCCGCGCGAAGTGGAGGGGCAAGATACCGTCTACGTCGGCCGCCTGCGGGCGGAGGAGGGGAGCCGCCGCCACTTCCAGTTGTGGGTCGTGGGCGACAATCTGCGCATCGGAGCGGCCACCACGGCAGTGCGTTTGGCGGAGCTGATGCTCGAACGCCGTGCGGAGAGCGCAGCATGACGACCGATGCAGTAACGGCCAGCCAGACGCACCCGCGTTTCATCGTGCAGAAGTTCGGCGGCACCTCGGTCGCTAAGGACGACCTGCGCGAGGTGGCCGTTTCGCGCGTGCTCGAAGCGCGCGCGCGCGGCTTCTGTCCGGTGGTCGTGGTCAGCGCGATGGGGCGCAACGGTGACCCCTACGCCACCGATACCCTGCTCTCGCTGCTCGGGCCGGCCAAGCCGTCCGCCAATCGCGACTTGATCGCGGCCGTGGGCGAGCTGATCTCGGCGGCCGTCTTCGCCGAGCTGTTGATCAAATGGGGAGCGAAGGCGCAGGCGCTCAGCGGCGGGCAGGCCGGCGTGGTCGTCGATGACCGTTGGGGCGACGCGCAGATCATCGAAGTGCGCCCCGACTTCGTCTTGCAGCTCGTCGCCGAAGGCGTCATTCCGGTGGTTGCCGGTTTTCAAGGCATGACTCCCGACGGGGCTATCGCCACGTTGGGCCGCGGCGGGAGCGACTTGAGCGCCGTTGCGCTGGGCAGCTCGCTCAAAGCGGAGGCCGTCGAGATCTTCACCGACGTCAGCGGGGTGATGTCGGGCGATCCGCGGCGCGTGGCCGGCGTTCACGCCGTCGAGCGCATCACCTATGAGGAGATGACCGAGCTGGCCGCCCACGGCGCCAAGGTCATGCACCACAAGGCGGCCTCCTGGGCTATGCAGACCAAGACGCCATACTGGGTGAAGGGGCTGCGGACCAATCAAGGGACGCTCGTGGACGATACGGTGCCGATCGACCGCGATCGCCCGGTTACCGGCATCGCGGCCATTCACGATTTGGCTTTCGTGCACATGATCCTGGGCGAGATCGAGGACCGCGAGAAGCTGGGCAAGCTCGAGCTGGAGATCTTCGGCCGCCTGGCGCGGCGCGGGATCTCGATCGACCTCATCAACGTCAACCGCGCCGGCGTCTTCTTCGCCGTCGAGAGCTATAACTTGCCCGTGGTGCGCGAGGAGCTACGCGATCTCAACATGGCCGTGCGCGTGCGCGAGAGTTGCGCAAAACTCTCGATCGTGGGCGCGGGCATGCGCGGTACGCCGGGCGTGATGTACCGCGTGGTCCAGGCGCTGGAGGCGCAAGGGGTGGAGATCATCCACTCGACCGACTCCAACATCACGATCTCGATTCTGGTGCGCGAGGAAGACGCTACCAAAGCCGAGCAAGGTATTCACGATTACTTTCACTTGGAGAGCGAACGGCGATGAAGGCAAGACTACTGACCGCAATGGTGACCCCCTTCGCGGAGGATGGGAGCGTCGATCTCGACGAAGCGGGGCGCATCGCACGCTACCTGGTCGATCGCGGCAACGACGGCATCATCGTCTGCGGATCGACCGGCGAAGGCCCGACGCTGCTCGACAACGAGCGCCTGGCGCTCTTCCATGCGGTCAAGACGGCCGTTCCCGAGGCCACGATCGTCGCAAGCACGGGCGATAACAATACGGCGCACTCCGTCGAGTTGACGCGCGCGGCCTCGACGACCGGAGCCGACGTCATCATGGTGACGGTGCCGGCCTATAACAAGCCGACGCAGGAGGGGATGATCGATCACTTCCTGGCCGTCGCGCGCAGCACCGAGCTCCCCGTGCTGGTCTACAACATTCCCGGGCGCACGGCCACCAATCTGCTCCCGGCGACGTTCGCGGCGCTGTGCGAGCGCGCCGCGAACGTGGTGGCGCTCAAGGAGTCGACGGGCGACTTCAATCAGTTCAATCGGCTGGTGACATCCGTCCCCGATCATGTCCACATCTATAGCGGCGACGACTACTGCTTCTTGCCGGCCTTGGCGATCGGCGCCTACGGCTGCGTCAGCGTTGCGGGGCACCTCTGTTCCGCCGAGATGAAGCGCATGATCGAGGCCTACCTGGCCGGCGACGTCGTTCGCGCTGCGGAGATCCACCGTTCGCTGGTGCCGCTCTTCGAGGCGCTCTTTGCGGTGAGCAATCCCATCCCGGTGAAGTGGGCAATGGGCGAGCTGGGGTTCAACGTCGGCCCCTGTCGCCTGCCGCTTTCGCCGATGCCCAGCGCGGCAGCGCAACGGCTGGCGCCCCTGCTCGCGCGGTACGCGCCGGCGACCAGCGCAGCCAAGGCGTAGTGCCGCTTCTGGAAATCCTCGGCTGCCGCGTCGACGACGTCGACCTCGCGGAGGCTGCCGCACGCATCGCGGCGTTCGCGCGCGAGAGCGGCAGCCGCCGCGTGGTCACGCTCGGCACGGAGATGATCGTGCATGCGCGCCGCGATGCAGCCTACCGAGCGGTGGTCAACAGCGCCGACCTCGTCGTGGCGGATACCATCGGCGTCGTCTACGCCTCGCGCCTCTACGGCATGCCGCTGCGTGGGCGCGTCGCGGGGATCGAGCTTCTCGAGCGCCTCTGCGCATGCGCGGCACGTGAGAGCCTTCCCATCTACCTGTTGGGCGCGGCGCCCGGCGTTGCGGAGGCGGCCGGCGCCGCGCTGACGGCACGCCACCCCGGGCTGCGCGTGGCGGGAACGCGAGATGGATATTTCGCACCGGCTCAGGCCTCCGAGGTTGCCGCCGCCATCCGCCGGAGCGGAGCATGCATCCTCTTCGCAGCCTTAGGCTTTCCCAAGCAGGAGTACTTTCTCGCGGACTGGCTCGGCGCGAGCGGCGCAGGCGCCGGCATGGGGGTTGGCGGAAGTTTCGACGTGCTGGCCGGTCGTCTGCCGCGTGCTCCGGAGACGTTCCGCCGCTTGGGACTGGAGTGGCTCTACCGGCTCCTGCGCGAGCCGCGCCGCTGGCGGCGCCAACTGGCGCTGCCTACGTTCGCGTGGCTCGTCGTGCTGGAACGCCTCCGTGCTAAGAAAGGAACGCGCTCGTCGTGAAGGCCATGGTGCTCGCCGGAGGAAAGTCGACCCGCCTCTATCCGTTGACCCTTGCCACGCCCAAGCCGCTGGTGCCCGTTGCCGGCGAAGCGAACGTGGCGCACGTGTTGCGCTACCTGCACGCGTACGGCATCACGGAGGTGGCCATCAACGTCCACTACCACGCCGGCCAAGTCGTGGAATACTTCGGCGACGGCTCGGCCTACGGGGTGCGCCTCACGTACCTCCACGAGCGAGAGCTCCTGGGAAGCGCCGGTGCAGTGGAGCAGATGCGATCGTTCCTCGGGAGCGAGACATTCGTGGTCGTGGGCTGCGACGACCTTACCGATCTCCGGCTCGACGTGCTGATCGACTTCCACCGCGCGCGCCGGGCGCTGGCGACGATCGCCTTGGTGTACGCCGACGACGTGAGCCAGTACGGCGTGGTATGCGTGGACGAGAGCGGGCGCATCCGGGAGTTCCAGGAGAAGCCGACCAAGGGCGAGGAGCGTAGCCACTTGGTCAACACGGGCATCTACGTCTTCGAGCCGGAAATTCTAACGCGCATCCCCTCGGGTCTCTTCGTCGATTTCGGCAAGGACGTCTTTCCCGCGCTGCTCCAGGCGGGGGAGGCCTTCTACGGCCATCGCAGCGACGAGTACTGGTGCGACATCGGCACGCCCGGCGAGTACCGCCGTGCAACGCGCGACGTGCTGGCTGGGGCGATCCGCCTCGATGGCCGGCGCGCCTTGGGCGTCGCCCCCAGCGCCGCTATCGATTCAACGGCGCGCATCGAAGGTGACGTGCTCATCGGTGCGCGCACGCGGGTGGGCGCAGGAGCATGCATCGTGGGGCCGACCGTCATCGGCGACGACTGCGAGATCGGAGCTGGAGCCGAGCTGCACGCATGCATCCTCTGGGATCGCGTGCGCGTCGGTGCGGGGGCATGCCTCGACGACGTGATCCTTGGTCATGAGAGCACCGTCCCTGCGGGTGCGACGCTGGCTGCGGAGGTGCTGGCGGCGCAGGCATGACGCCGCTCGCTCTCGCCCTGGTCCTGGCGGCGGCGGTTCTCCATGCGACCTGGAATCTCATCGCCAAACGCTCCGGGGGCGGCGCGGGCTTCGTCTGGCTTACCTTTGCGTGCTCCGCGTTCTGTTATGCGCCGCTTGCGCTCGGTACGTGGCTCGTGGTTCGCCCCCATCTCACCGGCGTCGACTGGATGTTCATCGCGGGAACCTCCGTCTGGCACGTCGTCTACTTCCTGCTGCTGCAGCGAGGCTACCGCAACGGCGACCTCTCCGTTGTCTATCCGCTGGCCCGCGGGACGGGGCCGCTGATCGCCGCGCTGGCAGCGACGGCGTTCTTCGGGGAGCGCCCTGCCCTCGCGGGATGGATCGGGATCGCGCTGGTGCTCGGCGGCATCTTTACCTTCGCCGGCGATCCGAGGCGGCTGATCGGCGCCCACGGAAAAGGCGTGGGCTATGCGCTGGGCACCGGCGTGATGATCGCGATCTACACGCTGTGGGACAAGCACGCCGTGGACGCGTTGGCGATCTCGCCCATCATCTATGACGTGCTCGGCAACGTGGGGCGTACGCTCGTGCTGACTCCGCTGGCCCGTCGCCGGCGCGCGGAGGTTGCGCTCGAGTGGCGCATCCATCGCGGCGAGATTCTCGCCGTCGCGCTGTTTAGTCCCCTGGCCTACCTGATGGTGCTCTTCGCGCTGCGTATCGCTCCCGTCAGCTACGTCGCTCCCGCGCGCGAGCTCTCGATCGTCGTCGGCGCGCTCTTCGGCCTGCGTCTCCTGGCCGAGGGTGACGTTCGCCGGCGCCTCGCCGCGGCCGCCGCGATCGTGGCCGGCGTTATCGCCATCGCCATCGCATGACTATTCGTGGCGGAGTGCCTCGATGGGATTGAGGAGCGAGGCGCGCCGCGCCGGATAGAACCCGAAGATGATCCCGATCAGCGCCGAGAAAACGAACGAAACCACGATCGACACGGTCGAGACGATGACCTGCCAACCGGCGAGGTGCGAGGTGATGAACGAGGCCCCCATGCCCAGCCCGACCCCGATGACGCCGCCCACGCAGGACAGGGTCATGGCCTCGACCAGGAACTGCAGCAGGATGTGGCGCTCCTTGGCGCCGACGGCCATGCGGACGCCGATCTCGCGCGTGCGCTCCGTGACGGAGACGAGCATGATGTTCATGATGCCGATGCCGCCCACGATGAGCGAGACGGCAGCGACGGCCGCCAGCAGGAGCGATTGGATGCGCGAGGTCTCGCTGGCGGCTTGCTGGATGTTGGCGATGTTGCGGACGGAGAAATCGTCGGGGGCTTGGACGGTGAGATGGTGGCGCAGCCGCAACAGCGCCTGCGTCGAGCTTACCACGGAGTCTACCGCCTCCGGGCTCTGCGCCGAAATCTGAATCGACGAGATCCAGCGCTGGCCGGTAAGCCGCATCTGGAGCGAAGTGACCGGCACGACGACTTGATCGTCCTGATCGCGTCCAAAGCCGCTCTGTCCCTTGGAAGCCAGCACGCCGACGACGCGAAACGGAACGTTCTTGACGATCACGGTGCGGCCGACGGCGCCGCCGCCGGGAAAGAGATTCGTCGCTACCGTGTTGCCCAAGATCGTCACTTTCGCCGCCTGGCGAACCTCGCCGCCGTTGAAGAAGCGTCCTTGTGCGATGCTCCAGTTCGAGACAGCGGGCCACGCCGGCGTCGAGCCGACCACCGAGGTATACCAGTTCTGGTTCCCGCTCACGACTTGAGCATTGGTGTTGGCCTGTGGAGCAACGGCTGCGATCTCCGGAACGGTACGGGCGATGGCTGTTGCGTCATCGAGCGTGAGCGATTGCCTCGCGCCAAGGCCCAGCTGGACTCCGCCGCTGACGATGCTGCCGGGGACGACCACGATGAGGTTGCTGCCCAGGCGCTCCAACTGCGCGGCGACGGCGGCGCGAGCGCCCGTGCCGATGGCCATCGAAGTAATGACGGCGGCGACGCCGATGATGACGCCCAGCATCGTCAACAGCGACCGCATGGCATTCTGCCTTAGAGCGCCCCACGCTACGCTCAGCAGAGCGGAGGTGTTCATGCTTCGCCTGCGACGCGCCCGTCGCGGAAGACGATCGTGCGCTGCGTCCACGCTGCGACGTCCGGCTCGTGGGTCACCGTGACGATGGTGATGCCTCGCCGGCTGTTGAGGTCGCGAAAGATCTCCATGATCTCGTTGCTGCTTGCGCTGTCGAGGTTGCCGGTGGGCTCGTCGGCCAGGATCATCGCCGGCTCGCCGGCTAGCGCGCGGGCGATGGCGACGCGCTGCTGCTGGCCGCCCGACATCTCCGCGGGACGGTGCTCCATGCGGCGATCGAGGCCGACGGAGGCCAGCGCCGCGCGCGCGCGGCGGCGCCGCTCCGCGGGTGCAACGCCGGCATAGAGCATCGGCAGCTCGACGTTCTGCACTGCCGTCATCTTTGCCAGCAAGTTGAATCCTTGGAAGACGAAGCCGATGGAGCGGTTACGGATCTCGGCGAGTTGGTCGCTCGTGAGGCGCGAGACGTCGTGCCCCTCCAGGTGATACGTCCCGGAAGTCGGGCGATCGAGGCAGCCCAGCAAGTTCATGAACGTCGATTTTCCGGATCCCGACTGGCCCATCACGGAGACGAATTCGCCGCGTTGGACCGTGACGGAGACGCCGTTCAACGCCGCGACCTCGACTTCGCCCATGCGATAGGCCTTCGCCAGGGCCCGCGTCTGGATGATCGCCAAATCGGTGCCCTTAGCGTCCACGAGGGCCTCCTGCGAACGGAGTGGTGCTCCGCGGGCGATTGGACTGCAGCGCCGCGACGATCACGGAGTCGCCTTCGTGCACGTCGCCGGAGGCGATCTCCACGCGCTCGCCATCGGATAACCCGATCACCACGGGCACGCGGGTCGGCTTTCCGTTGCGCAGGAACGTCACGGTCACGCGGGACCCAGGGGCTCCCGCGAGCGGCGACGGCGTGGCGTGAGCCGCCGTGCTGCCGTAGAGGAGCGCCGCCGTGGGCACCACTAGGACGTGTTTGGCGGTGGCGACGGCGATGCTGACGTTTGCCGTCATTCCCGGCAGCAGCCGTGCCTTGTCGTCATGCACCGTGACGACGGCGTCATAGGTCACCACGCCTTGCGTCACCGTGGGGTTCACGCGCACCTGATGCACCGTGCCGTGGAACGTGACGTTGGGAAAAGCCGGTACGGTGATCAGGGCGGCATTGCCCACGCGCAGGTTGCCGACATCGGCTTCGTCGACGGAGACGTCGACTTCCATGTCTTGAAGGTTCGATGCGATCACGAACAGCGTCGGCGTCTGAAACGAGGCGGCAACCGTCTGGCCGACGCTGATGTTGCGCGACACGACGATGCCGTCGATGGGGCTGGTGATGGTAGTCCGCGAGAGGTTGTACTGTGACTGAGCGACCTGTCCGCGGGCGGACATGATCTGAGCCTCCGAGGCGGCAGCTTGGTGCGCGGTCGTCGCTTGCTGCGCCTGGGCGGCGCTTCCCTGCGAGGCCGCAGCGGCACGTTGCGCCTGCGCGGCGGCGAGGGCCGCCTTCGACGCGCGCAGAGCCTGTTCGTCGGCAGTGACGCCGTTGGTGTCGATGTCGACTTGACTCTGCGCGATGTAGCCTTCGGCGAGCAGGGTGCGGTCGCGCGCAAGCGTGGTGCGATCAAGCACGAGCTGCGACTCGGTCTTCCCGATGTTCGCCCGCGCCGTTTCGATGTTGGCTTCCATCTGCTTCAGATTGGCCCGCGCAACGTCGAGGTTCGCGCCGGCTTGTTCGACGGCGCTGCGCTGCGCTGCGGCGTTGGCCCGTGCAACACCCAGCGAGCCCTGGGCCTGGGCATCGGCCGCTTGAAAGCTCGTAGCATCCAAGGTCGCCAGCACTTGCCCCTGCTTGACGCGCGCGTTGTAGTCGACCAGGAGCTGCGAGATCGTTCCGGAGATCTGCGTGCCGACGTTTACTTCCGTCACCGGGTTGATGGTGCCGGTCTCCTGAACGTTGGACGCGATGTCGCCGTAGGCGACGGGCGTCGTGACGTACTTCGGGGCGGCGACGCTCCCGCGCGCGTGCACGAAGAGCGCCACGGCAACGCCCAACGCCACGATCGCGACCAAGATTCGAATGGTTTGCTTCACGCCCATATTCTTGACGCCCAACCTGGGATTTCTCGGTGAAGTGCTTGCGGAGGCGGCGGCCTGGGGCAGAGGAAAAGTGATGGATCTGCTTGCACTGCTGTTACCCGCGCGCTGCGGCGCCTGCCGCCGGCGCGGCAGCGGGCTCTGTCTGGATTGCGCAGCGACCCTTGTGCCCGAGCGCTTCGTGCTCGCCGGCCCGACGCCGCTGGAAGTCGTGGCGCTCGGCCGCTACGAGGGTCCGCTTCGCCGCGCAGTGCTGGCCATAAAGCGGGGGCGGCGCGACGTCGCGCAAGCCCTGGGGAGGCGCCTGGCCGAGGTGGTAGGGCACGTCGATGGAGCGATCGCAGCGGCTCCCACGGCGGCGCACCGCCGCGCAGCTCGCGGATTCGATCAAGCGGCGCTGCTGGCCCGTGCGCTGGGCGGGGCCTCGATCCGTCTGCGCCTCGAAGGTGCGAGTCAGCGAGGTGCTGGGCGCGCCGAGCGCTTAGCGCGATGCGTGCGTTTCGTGGGCGGCGACGTGGCGGGGCGGCGCGTGCTCGTGGTGGACGACGTCTGCTCGACGGGCGGAACGCTCTTGGCCTGCGCGCGGGCGCTGCGTGAGGCCGGCGCCATCAGCGTGGAAGCGGCCGTGCTCGCGAGAGCGGAGCGCTGGTCGGGTTGAGCGAAGCGTGCAACACGATGCTCTCCGAGGACGATCTGCACTACCTGCGTCGCGCGTGTGCCCTGGCGCGCCACGGATTGGGCGACGTTTCGCCCAATCCGCCGGTAGGTGCGGTGTTGGTGCGCGGTGGCGAGATCGTGGGTGAAGGCTGGCACCACGGCGCGGGCCTCGCGCACGCCGAAGTAGAGGCGCTGACCGCGGCGGGTGAGCTGGCGCGCGGAGCCACCGCGTACGTCTCGCTGGAGCCGTGCAATCACCACGGCCGCACGGGCCCCTGTGCCCGGGCGCTCGCGGAACGCGGGATAGCACGCGTGGTCTTCGGCACGCGCGATCCCAATGCGCGGGCCGCCGGCGGCGCGGAGTATCTGCGCGGCGCCGGCATCGAAACCTTCGACGCGCAGATGCGCGAGGCGTACCGTCTGATCGAGGCGTTCGCCGTCGCCGCCGTCAGCGACAGGCCGTACGTGGCGCTCAAGATGGCCGCCTCCGTCAACGGGGCGATCGCCGCGCGGGGTGGTATGCGGCGCTGGCTGACCGGCGAAGAGGCGCGAGCACTCGTACGAGGCCTGCGCATCGAGCACGACGCCGTGATGGTAGGCGCGGGCACGGTACGCGTGGACGACCCGCTTCTAACGGTACGCCCGGTGCATGCCCGCCGCGTGCCCTATCGCCGCGTCGTCGTCTGCGAGCGCGAGCCGATCCCCTTGGACCGCCGTGTGCTGCAGCGCGATCCCCAGGTGGAGACGGTGATCCTCGCGCCGCGCGGACGTGCGGAGTTGTTTCGCGCGCTCGAGCCGTTCGTGCGCGTCGTCTACGCTGACGACGAGCAGGGCCGCTTGGATCTCGGAGCGGCCCTGCGCGCGCTGAAGGCGATGGGGATTCACAGCGTGCTGTGCGAAGGAGGGCCGACGCTGGCGGCATCCCTGCTGGCGCTAGGGTTGGTGGATCGGCTGCACTGGCTGATCGCGCCGCTGCTGATCGTCGGCGCTGGAGCGGTGTCCTCGGTTGCAGGGGGCGAGGACTTCGACATCGGGGGTTGGCGCTTCGATGAGGTGCGGGCGCTTGGTGCCGATGCCTATCTCTCGGGAAGGCTGCGGACGGAGGATAGATGTTCACGGGATTGATCGCCCACCAAGGGCGCGTGCGCGAGGTGCTGCGCGACGGCGGTCTGCGCCTGCATGTCGCGTGCCCAACTTTGCTGGCCGAAGGTATCGAGCCGAAGGACTCGATCGCCGTCAACGGCGTCTGCCTGACCGCCGTGGAAGTCGATGCGGAGGGTTTCGCAGCCGATGTCGTTCCGGAGACGCTGGCGCGCTCGAACTTGGGGGCGCTGGCGCCGGGCGATTTGGTGAACCTCGAAAGTTCGCTGCGCCTGGGCGATCGCGTGGGCGGTCACTTCGTTTACGGGCACGTCGACGCGTGCACGGAGATCGTGTCCAAAGACGTCGAAGGTCAGGGTTGGCGGGTGCGTCTCGCACGTCCGCCGATCGTTGCATCGATGTTGGTAGAGAAGGCCTTCGTCGCCCTCGACGGCGTGAGCCTCACGATCGCTTCGGCAGATGACGGGTGGTTCGAGGTCGCGCTGATTCCGGAGACGGCTCGGCGCACGACCTTCGGCGGTAAAGATGCCGGGGGGCGCGTGAACGTCGAAGCCGATCCGTTGGCGCGTTATGCCGCGGCGGCCGTGGCGGCAATGATGGGGAGCACAGGGTGAGCGATTTTCTCTGGGCGGTGCGCATCATCGTCCTGGTATTTGGAGCGGCGGGCTTGATTACCGCGTTATTCTTTTACGAGCGCCTCCGCGAGGCCAACCCGCGTGTTGCGCCACGGCAGCGAATGCTGCTGCTCTTTAGCGGCATCATCATCTACGGAGCTTCGGCGTTCGCTCCGGTTCCCTGGGAATTCTTGGGCGAGATCGTCGGGCTGATCATGATGGTTCCCGCAATCCTCGAAACGATGCGGAGGCGTACGTGAGCGGCGGCGTCTTCAGCGTGCGCGACCGCGTCCGTTGGAGCGAAGTCGATGGCGCGGAGATCATCTACTTCGGAGCCTACGTACGCTTCATCGAGCTCGCGGAGACGGAGCTGCTGCGTGAGGCTGGTCTGCCGTACAGCGAAGTCTTCGACCGCTTCGATATCTGGCTGCCGCGCGTCCATTTGGAGTTCGATTTCTTCGCCCCGGCGCGCCTCGACGAGATGCTGGAAGTGCGCACGACGATCGAACGCATCGGTACGTCGAGCATCACGTTGCGTATGGAGATCTGGAGCGAGGAGCGCAAGCGGCAATGCGCGCTGGCGGCGATGGTGGTGGCCTGCGTGGGCCGAGACTCGCTGACGTCGCAGCCGTTGCCCGCTGCGGTCGTGGCGGCGCTGGAGCCCTATCGTATCGCTACCGGAGACAGTTCGCGCACAGCCCCTTGAGGAGCAGCGAGGGGCTGTGCACCTCGACGCCGTGCGCGAGCGCGAAAGGGCGCCAGAGCTCCTCGGGAACGGTGAGCTCGGCGTCGATCAGCATACCGCAGCGCTCGCAGGCGAAGTGGCCGTGCTCTCGCGTTTCGCGGTCGTAGATGGTGTGCTTTCCGTCAACGGATGGAAAGGAGCGGATCAGCCCCAGCTCCGCCAGATGCTGCAGCGCGCGATAGACCGTGGTGTAGCCGATCTTTGGATTGGCGGCACGCGCGCGGGCGTAGACGTCGGCCACCGTCACGTGCTGCTCGTTGGTGCGCACGAGGTCGAGAACCAGGCGGTGGTTCCGCGGCAGCCGCGGCTCCAAAGTGGAAGTCATGTTCACCGAGAAGGTAGCATGGACGCCTATGGCTGTCAAATGCCGCGATTCTTGACACTTGTTAAGCAACGAGAGTACGATGCGGGGGATGGCTACGGAGTTCGCTCGCTCCCTCCGCGAAGCAATGGAGGCCGCGAGCCTGACGGCGGCCGCCCTCGCGCAACGTGCCGGCCTCACTGAGGCCGCGATTTCCTACTATCTCTCGGGCCGGCGCCAGCCGTCGTACCCATCGCTGCGCAAGCTGGCGGTCGCCCTTCCGTCCATTGCCCCCACACCGCACGCCGACGAAAGAAGCCGCATGCATACCATCGAGGAGGCCATCGCCGAAGTTCGCGCCGGCAGGATGGTCGTCGTGCTCGACGACGAGGATCGGGAGAACGAAGGCGACCTCATCATGGCCGCTCAAATGGTCACTCCCGAAGCTGTCAACTTCATGCGCAAGGAGGCCGGGGGACTGATCTGCGTGCCGATGATCGGCAAGCGCCTCGACGAGTTGCAGATCCCAGCGATGGTGCACGACAACACGTCGCTGCACGAGACGGCGTTCACCGTCTCCGTCGAGGCGCGCGGACGGACCACCACCGGCATCTCAGCGCACGATCGCGCCGCAACCATTCAAGCCCTGCTCGACCCCCATGCCAAGTCTTCGGACTTCCTGCGGCCGGGGCACACCTTCCCCCTGCGCGCGCGCGAAGGCGGGGTGCTGGTGCGCGCCGCCCACACGGAGACCGCCGTCGACCTCGCGCGCTTGGCTGGCTTCTATCCTGCCGGCGTGGTCTGCGAGATTATGAACGAGGATGGCAGCATGGCGCGCTTGCCGCAACTGGAGGTCTTCGCGGAGCAGCACAACCTCAAGATCATCACCGTCAAGGATCTCATCGCCTACCGCATGCGCAACGAGAAGCTCGTCCACCGCATCGCCGAGTTCGACTTGCCGACGACCTTCGGCCGCTTCCGTGGTGTGGCGTACGAGACAGCCATCGACGAAGTCTGCCACGTGGCGATGGTGATGGGCGAGGTCGGCGATGGGAAGGACATGCTGGTGCGCGTCCACTCGGAATGCCTGACGGGCGATGCCCTTCACTCGATGCGCTGCGACTGCGCCGTCAACCGCGATGCGGCTCTTTCGATGATCGCCAAGGAAGGGCGCGGCGTCCTGCTCTACCTGCATCAGGAAGGGCGGGGCATCGGCCTGGCCAACAAGCTGCGCGCCTACGCGCTCCAGGATCAGGGCATGGACACCGTTGAGGCCAATCGCGCGCTGGGC
>SCQY01000248.1 GCA_004298665.1 bacterium
GGTGCCACCGCCGCCGCCACGCCGATGTACGCGCCCAGCGGCGCCAGCGCGTCGACGGCACCCAGCATGAGGTGCGCCCCCCACGTGAAGCGCTTGAAGAGCGGATAGGTGAGCACGCCCGCAGCGGCCACCGGGAGCAGTTTGACGCACAACGGGTTGAGCTGCCAAGCGGCGACGACCAACAGCACCAGGCCGCCGGCAACCGCCCCCCACATCACTGCAGGGCGCAGCCGTCCGCTGGCCAGGGGACGGTTCTTGGTGCGCGGCGTGAGGCGGTCGATATCGCGGTCGAGGATGCGGTTAGCGGCCATCGCCACGGTGCGCGCACCGAACATGGCGATGGTGATCCAGAAGAGCTGGAGGAGCGTCGGGTAGCCGCGGCCCGCGATGACCGCGCCGACGTAGGCGAAGGGAAGCGCAAAGAGCGTATGCGAGATGCGGATGTCCTGGAGAAAGAGCTTGGTCTGCTCTCCTAGAGTCGTCGCAGTGCGGCTGGCCATCAAGGGCGGTATGTTGTCGCTCCTCTGCGCGGGAACCTGGTGAAGGGCTGAAGGTTCCCGCGCACAACCGCGCGCATATCCCGGCATCGTGAGACCGTTTGCGGCCCTCTTCGCGGCCTTGCTCGGCGCAGCCGTCGTCTGCCTGCACGGCGGGGCGGCCTACGCCGCCGCCCCGGAGAGCTACGCGGATTTCGCCAAGGGCGCGGAGCAGCAGCATGGGCTGCTCACCGTGTGGCGCAAGCACGGCGAGGTCTATCTGGAAATCGCGCCGGATCAGCTTGGCCAGGACTTCATCGAGACGGCCGTTCCGGTCAACGGCCTCGGCGGCTTCGCCATCTTTCCCGGTTACGTCTACTTGGCGCCGGCACGCATCATACGCTTCACCAAGGCTGACGACAAGATCGTCATCACCTGGCCGAACACGATCTACGATGCCAAGAATCCGGCGGCGGCCATGGCCGCCGCGACGACGTACGCGCAGTCGGTCGTTGCACTCTCCCCCGTCGTCACGGTCGACAAGGCCGATGGGCACATCGTCTTCGATGCCAAGCCGTTCCTGGGAGACGTCTCAGCCGTGGCGAGCACGCTGGAGGAGAGCTTGGGCAGCAAGAACCCGCTCAATGCTTACCATCTCGATGCGGCGCGCGGATACTTCGGGAAGACGGAAGCGTTCCCTGAGAACGTGATCATCGAAGCGGCCCAGACGTTTGCCAGCGAGCGGCCCAAGGTCATCGACAACGTTCCCGATCCGCGCAGCATTCAGTTGAAGATCGACTATAACATCGCACGTGCTCCCGATGTCACGGACTATCGGCCGCGTCTGGCCGACTCGCGGGTGGGCTTCTGGAGTATCACGCGCCTCTCGTACGGCGACTATGCCGCGCGCGACAACCGCGAGCGCTTCATCATGCGCTGGAACATACAGCCCAGCGATCCCTCCCAACGGTTGTCGCCGGCGAAGCACCCGCTGATCTACTACCTGAGCAGCACGATACCGCCGGAGTATCGCAGCACGGTCCGCGATGCGCTGCTGAGCTGGAACGCTGCTTTCGAGAAAATCGGCATCAAGGGCGCCGTCGAGGTGCGCGATCAGCCCGACGACCCCGCTTGGAGCCCCGACGACATCCGCTACAACGTGGTGCGCTGGGTGACCGGCTCAAACGTCCAGTTCGGCGCGGAGGCGGAGGTGGTCTTCGATCCGCGCACCGGCCAGGAGATCAACGTCGGGGTGCTGCTGGACGGCAACGATCTGCGTTTCGTCAACAACCTCAGCGACTTCGAGGTGCAGCCGCTGCGTTCGGTATCGCCGCGCCGCGAGCCGCAGATGAGTTTCGGCGCACAGATGCGCCTGCAGGGCGCCTTCGCGATGGAGGCGCTCCAAGCGATGGGAAGCGACGTCGGCGCCGCCTTCGCGCAGAAGTTTCGCGAACAGGCACTGCGCGCGATCGTTCTCCACGAGTCTGGGCATGACTTCGGCCTGAACCACAACTTCATCGGCTCGGAAGCCTACAGCGCAACGCAGATCCGCAGCAAAGCCTTCACGCAAGCCAATGGCGTCGCCTCCAGCGTGATGGAGTACGCGCCGGTCAACCTCTGGCCGAAGGGCGCCTCCAGCGGGGACTACTTCCAGGAAGTGTTGGGGCCGTACGACTACCACGCCATCCAATACGGCTACGCTGCGATTCCCTACGCCAAGACGCCCGAGGAGGAGAAGCCCGCGCTGCAGAGGCTCGCCGCGCAGTGGGCCGATCCGCGCTTCCGGTTCGCGGGCGACGAAGACAGCGACTTCGCCGATGGCCATGCCGTGGACCCGCGTGTCAACATCGAGGATCTCACGGACGACCCGCTCTCGTGGTGTGCGATGCAGCTCTCGCTCACCCACGGTCTGCTGAAGAGTCTCGACGTGCGCGAACCGCGCTATGGTCAGCCCTACGAAGTTGCGCGCCAGGCGTTCGGCACGCTGCTGGGCCATGAGCGCTACTGTCTGGAGATCCCGGAGCACTATATCGGTGCCGCCTATCTTTCTCGCTCGCACAAGGGCGACCCCGATGCCACAGCGCCGTTCCAGCCGCTCTCGCGCGCGCTCGAGCAGCGCGCCTTCGCGATGCTCGACCGCTACTTGTTCTCAGAGCGGGCCTGGACGTTCTCTCCGAAGCTGTTGAACACGCTCACCTATTCCGAGTGGAACAACTGGACCGAAGGTGTCTGGGCCTACGATCCGCCGGAGCGCCACGACGTACCGGTGGCGCAGATCGCCGCGAGCTATCAGGAGCGCGTGACGACGATGCTCTTCGACCCGCCGATGCTCGCGCGTCTCGACCAGATCACGCTCAACGCCTCTCCCGGCGCGACGATGGGCCTTTCAGACCTCTTCACGTGGATGCAGCGCAGCGTCTACGGGGAGCTGAAGAGTCGGCACCTTTCGACGATCGGGCTGGTGCGGCGCAATCTTCAGCAGCGCTACACGCGCCGCCTCGCCGAACTAGCGCTGGATGCTCCAGCGGGAACGCCCAGCGACGCCGTGGCGCTGGCGAGGATGGAGCTGATCTCGCTCGGCGGCGATCTCCATCGCGCGCTCGGCTCGCACTCGATCGACACGATGACGCGTGCCCATCTGCTCGACCTTGCCGCGGTCGTGCACGATGCGCTGGGCGCTCGTACGGTCGTTCCGGAACGCTAGTAGCGAGGGG
Source organism: bacterium (assembly GCA_004298665.1). Taxonomy (GTDB): domain Bacteria; phylum Vulcanimicrobiota; class Vulcanimicrobiia; order Vulcanimicrobiales; family SCRA01; genus SCRA01. The sequence goes on from SCQY01000248.1 coordinate 3,191, forward strand.
GGCGCTGGCCGCTCCACTCGTCGGCAACACCCCGTTCGAGCATGCCTTCGAGCCCGTATTCGCGCCAGCGGCGGTCGACCATCGCTTTGGTGTCCTCATCCATCACGATGTCCGGGGGCCACTCACGCGCGTAGCCTTCGTCGGCCCCTTTGCGCGTGGCGTCGATGCCGATCTTGTGACCCAGCGCCGGCGTGTATGAGGAGCTGTGATCGAGATCGTCGACCGGCCCGGGCACGATCATCACATCGCGCGACGCGTCGACGTTGTTGAGAGCGAACCATGCCGCCTGCCGCACGTTCTGCACGTCGACGTCGGCGTCCACGATCAGCAGAGCGCGCGTGAGCATCATCATGTGACCCAATCCCCAGAGCGCGTTCATCACCTTGAAGGCGTGGCCCGGATACTGCTTGCGAATGGAGACGATCGCGAGGTTGTGGAAGCCGCCCTCCACCGGCAGGTTCATGTCCACCACCTCCGGGAGCACCATCTGCAAGATCGGCAGGAAGATGCGTTCCGTAGCCTTGCCCAGCCATGCGTCCTCCATCGGCGGCTTGCCCACCAGCGTTGCTGCGAAGATCGGCTGGGCGCGGTGTGTGATCGCCTCGATGTGGAACGTGGGGTAGGTGTCGGCGAGGCTGTAGACGCCGGTGTGATCGCCGAACGGCCCCTCCGTGCGCAGATCGGTATTGTCGACGTACCCTTCCAAGACGAACTCGGCGTCGGCTGGTACGAGGATGTCGTTGGTCAGCGACCGGACCATGCGGACGGGCGAGCCTTGCAGGAAGCCCGCCAGCGCCATCTCGTCGACGATCGGCGGCAACGGTGCCGTGGCGGCGTACGTCACCGCCGGCGAGGCGCCTACCGCAACGGAGACGGGGATGCGGTCGCCCCAGGTGCGCGCGTGGGAGCGCCCCTGCTTATGGCGCTGCCAGTGCATGCCCGTGGTTCGCGCATCGTAGACCTGCATACGGTACATGCCGCAGTTCTGCTGTCCGGTTTGCGCGTCGCGCGTGAAGACCAGCGGCAGCGTAATGAACGGGCCGCCGTCGAGTGGCCAGGTGGTGAGGACGGGGAGTCTCGTGAGATCGGGCTCCTCCATACGGATATCTTGGCAAGAGCCGCCCGCGGCCTTGCGCGGGATGGCGTTGGTCAGCGGAACGAGCGATAGCAGTTTCGCGAAAGCTCCGCTCAGGGACTTCGGCAGTTGAAGATCGAGCGCATTGCGCACCCGGATGCGCACGGCCTCGAGGGAATCGGCGCCGAAGGCCATGGCCATGCGCCGTTCCGTGCCGAATTGATTGATGAGGAGGGGGAATGTCGAGCCGCGAACATTGGTAAAGAGGAGTGCTGGTCCGCCGGCTTTCATCGTTCGGTCCGCGATCTCGGCGACTTCGAGATGGGGATCGACGGGGGCGGTGATCTCCACGAGTTCACCGGCCGTCCGGAGCGCGCGGACGAAGGTACCGAGGGAGTCGTACAAGATGACCTCTTCGTGCGGAACTCGAGTGCTGGGAAAAGCGTTACCACAACCGTTGGGGGCGGCCCTACTCCACCCGTGGCCGGAGGCCGGACCCGCCGCTGTGAAGGAGAGATAGACTAGTGAAGCGACCGATCCTTGCTGCCGCCCTTGCCGGCGCACTCACGCTGGGGGCTCTTGGCGGGGCATCCGCGGCCAATCTACTCGACAAAGTGCTGCTGGGCGCCGGGGGTGTATTGGCCGTCAAGGCCGTCGCGGCCCCGTTGAACAACTTCATCAACAATCTGATGGCCGCGAATCACGTAGCCAATCGCGATCACACGAAGGTCGTCCCCATCGTGACGGTGGGCTCTAACACCTACGTCGGCGCCGCCCAAGTCTCCGGCCCGACCTACAACGTCAACCGCGTGCAGGCCGTGGGGGCCTTCAAGGGCGACTGGAACAATGGCGTCTGGAGCGTCAACGCCTTGATCCCGATCGACAACTTGAACGTGCTCAAGGGCTTCCACCGCGTCTACGGCACCGGCGTCGACGCCATCGTCAACGCCAAACTCTAAGCCGCGAGCGTGGCCCGTGCCCGCGTCGGGGCGTGCGATATCTCCCCCTCGGGGCCGCGCGTCGCGGTGCTATCCTGCACCGCTCCTGCTGCCTTCGCGCGCGCTCTCGGCATCCTGCCTCCGCGCGTGCCTCAGAGCCCCCTTGGGGGAGGTATCGCACAACCCCGCCGCTGACGTTGCGACGACCGCAGTTCGCGACGGGCCGCTGATACGTCAGTGAGCGCGTGCGGGGCGCTCTCCGAAGGGGGCGTCAAGGCGCCGCGGGAGGCCTGGATGGCCGGAGCGGCGCCGCAGCCGAGGTGACCGAGCGCGCAGGAGCGCGCGCGAGGGAACGTCCC
>SCQY01000249.1 GCA_004298665.1 bacterium
GTTGCTGCGAGCATCATGAACTCAGGTTCACCGAGCCTACGCGCCGTGCCTCCGGCACGGCATCACGAACGTCCGGGGTCGAGGCGCACGTCGAGCTTCGTCTCGAAGGTTCGCTCCCATGGGAGCGTAATCGTCAGTCCCGCATCGCGATACTGCGGGTAGATCTGCGCCAGCAGCGCCAGCGCATGCGGCCACAAAGCGGCGCGGTTGTAGCGATCGGCAAACGACAAGGCGTCGTCGAAGAGCAGCGTATGATCGTGTACGCCGCGCTCGCTCAGCGCGCTATTGAGCGCAGGGCGAACGGCGTCATGAAAAGCGAAGTCGTCCGCGTAGCGGTCGAGCATGAACTGCGCGTGGGCGCGAGCGTCGTAGGTTCCCATGCGCTCTGCCGCACCGACGGTGAGCGCTTCAGCGATGGCGGTGCCCACGGTGTTCGCCGTCGTGTTCCAGGAAGCGAAGGCATCGATCTTCCCCGCGATGCCGCGCGCGATCAGATCTTCGGTAAGCCGGCGCTGCGCCGCCATGTCGTGCGATGCCAAGAACGAGAGATCGGCAACGGCCACCACGTGCGAGGGCATCTCCGCGGCGATCGCATCGAGAAACGTCTGCTCTTCGTCGGCCGTGGTTTCCGGCGTGCGCACGAAGAGCGCCACGTCATGACCGGGGCCGTCGTCGCGCGTCGATCCCGAGAGCGCAATCAGATGGCCGATCGTCTGGTCGGCGCTGGTGAACTCCAGCGGGTCCTGCGTTCGCGCCCCCTGTGGCGTCGAATAGCGCACGGCGATGCGCGGGCTCCAGTTGGCCTCGCGGGCGATGGCATGCGCCAAGAGCGTCATCCCCAACTCGTCTGCGCCTGGCTCGATCGACGAGCGGTCGCCCAGATCGAAGAGACGCTGCGCGCGCTCGAGCGCGCGCACGTCCTTGACGTGGAGACCCACGCGCCCCGCGTCGTCCTGCCCCAGAACGACGCGATCGAAGTCGCCCTGAGCTGCGAGCTGGAGCATCCAAAGATCGACGCCGGCATCGCGCCGGCGAGCGGCGAGGTAGCGCTGCAGCGCCGGCCCCAAGCGCGCGGTCAAGCCATCCGCCTTCTCGCGCTCCTGAGCCGTCTGCGGTGGATCGGGGAGGTTGGCGTACTGCGTGATGAGCTGCGTCTGTTCGGCGGTGCTTGGCGTCCAGGTCGGCGCAAGGCGCATCACCGTGCCGAAGACGGCGACCCACGCATTGGGCCGGCCGGAACGCACGGCGCCCAGGCGCCGGATGCGCGAAACGGCGGTGTACTCCGGCGTATCGTCCACGCGTGCCGCCACCAAGCCGCCGTAGACGGCCATGTCGGACGAAACGACCAACGCTTCGACGCCCTCGGTACGCTCGCCGCCGAGCCAGCGTAGGATCGCATCGGGGTCGCCAGGCGCGAGGTAGTGGCCGATCAGCGCCACCGGCGGCGTGCGCACGTCCACACCGGCAATCTCGCCCAGCATGAGCGGTAACTGATAGGTAACGGGGCGATCGTCGAGCGGAACGAAGGCGATGGGCGCGGGGGCGTGCTTTGCGGCAGCCGGAGCCCAGGACAGCGTCAACGCGCCGAGCAGCGCCAGCAACGCCGTGCGCAGCTTGATGCTTCTCACCGTTCCTCCAGCAGCGAGCGCAGCGAGCCTGCGCTCTCGGCCAGCAGAACGCGCGCGCTGGCGTCGTCGACGCCGCGGCGCAGCGCCACGACGGCCACTTTCACTTCCCAGCCGCTGTGCTCCAACGCGGCACGAGCGCTAGCTTCGTCGCAACGAGCCAAGGTGCGCACTAGACGCACGGCGCGAGCGCGCAGTTTGGCGTTGCTGGCTCGCACGTCGACCATCAGGTTGCCGTACACTTTGTTCAGCCGCACCATGCTGGCCGTGGAGAGTGCGTTGAGGATCAGCTTCTGCGCGCTGCCCGCCTTCATCCGCGTTGAGCCGGCAATGGCTTCGGGGCCCACGACGGCGGCGATCACGATCTCCGCGTGAGCGGCCAGCGCGCCGCCCTCCACGCACTGCACGGCGATCGTGAGCGCGCCGCGCGCGCGCGCAGCCTCCAGCGCCCCCACGACATAGGGCGCCCCGCCGCCGGCGCTCACGCCGACGACCGCGTCGCCCGCGTCTACCGTTTCGCGCGCTTCGCGCTCACCGGCACCGCGATCGTCCTCCGCGCCCTCGACTGCGTGGTACAGCGCCTCCCGCCCGCCGGCGATATGCCCCTGCACGAGCTCGGGGAGCGTGCCGAAAGTCGGCGGGCACTCCGCGGCATCGAGCATCGCCAGCCGCCCGCTGGTTCCCGCCCCAAAGTAGTGCAGATGCCCGCCCTTGCGCAGGCGCTCGACGATGGCGTCGACGGCGCGCGCAACGTGCGGCGCAGCAGCCTCCACGGCGGGGAGAACCGCACGGTTTTCGATATCGAGCGCGCGTACGAGATCCAGCGTCGAGAGCGCGTCCAGCCCGCTGGTGCGCGGGTTCTCACGCTCCGTCGGCGGCAGATGCTCAGGATGCTCAGCGTCGTGCAAGGGCCAGGGCACCCTCCACGGGCTCACACTCCAGCGGCGCCGCGGCCGCGCCCCTGAGGTCGCTTTCGATGTGCCGGCGCACGAGCTGCACAAGCGGTGTCTCGGCGCGCAGGAGCCCGCCGGCGAGCACGACGCGCGGCGCATCCTGCGCAAGACCCGCGGCGCGAGCCGCGCAGACGGCGAGCGCTGAGAGATCCAACGCGGCCCGCTCGACGATGTCGTTCGCGCAGCCATCCCCCTCGCCGGCCAGCCGCAGAGCCCCTTCGGCCAGTGCCGCGATACGCGCCGTCTCCAGATGCGCACCGCTGCGCGCATAGACGCTGGAGAGCAGCTCCTCTCGATCCTTTGCCGGCACGTGTTCGCGCACCAGCGCCAAGAGAGCGTGCGCCTGGCCACGGCCGTCGAGCGTCTTCGCCGCCTCGCGCAGCGCCGCCAGGCCGATCGCATAGCCCGAGCCTTCGTCTCCGATCAGCCAGCCCAAGCCCCCCGCGCGGTGTCCCTCCCCTTGCGCGTCCTCCGCGTAGCCGACGGAGCCCGTGCCGGCGACGACGACCACACCGGGCCCGTCGGGAACCGCGGCGCGCAGCGCTATAGCGGCGTCATCCACGATGCGCACCCGCGCCGCCGGGTAGGCCTTCACGAGAGCCTGGCGGATCGGATAGGCGACCCCGCGGCGCGATGCTCCGGCGGCGCCGACGCAGACCGCGTCCACCTGACAGCCGCGCGCGGCCTCGGAGACGGCTTCGAGAATCGTTCCGACGGCCGACTCGACGCCCAGGCTCGTAGCGTTGGCCGGACCGCGCTCCGCTTGACCCACGCGCTCACCACCGTTGGCCGCGACGGCCAGCGTCTTGCTTCCTCCGGCATCCACGCCCACCACCACGTTCATGGCCCACTCACCTCCGCCCGCACGCGCGCAAGCAGCTCGCCCAGGCCCTGCGGCGCGAGCGCACCCAACAACCGCGGCCCAGCCGCGCCCGTAACGCGCGGCAGCCCCGCGGGTCGACCGCGCAGCAGCTCGTACCCCAAGACCGCGAAGGCGATGGCTTCCTTTGCGTCGGGATCGATGCCTGCGCACGCCGTGACGTGGACGCTGCTGCCCGTCTCCCGCGCGATCGCCGCCAGCAGCGCGCGATTGTGCGCGCCGCCGCCTGAAACCAGCACTTCGGCGCCCGCGAAGCCGCTTCGGCGCACGGCTTCGCCCACGGCGCGCGCCGTGATCTCGACGGCGGTAGCGAGCGCGTCGTCCGCATCCAGCTCGCTCCATGCGGCGTCGAGCACCTGGGGGCCGAAGCGTTCGCGCCCCGTGGACTTCGGCCCGGGCAATGCGAACCAGGGATCGGCCAGGAAGCGCTCCACGAGCGCAAGATCGGCGTTGCCGCGCGCTGCGGCTGCGCCGTCCCTATCGAAGGGCTGGCCAAGGCGCACGCGCGCCAACTCGTCGATCAGCAGATTGCCGGGGCCGGCGTCAAAGGCCAGCACGTCACCATCGCCGCCGGGGATCAGCGTGAGGTTGGCGATGCCGCCGAGGTTGAGCGCGACGCGCGGCGCGCCCGGGAGGCGCAGGAGCATCGCATCGACGTACGGTACGAGGGGCGCGCCCTCGCCTCCCGCGGCGCAGTCGGCGCGCCGGAAATCGTAGGCGACCGTGACGCCGATGCGCTCGCGAATGGCGAAGGCATCACCAATCTGAAGCGTGGCACCGCCGGCGTCTCCACGGCGCCCCAGGTGGTAGAGCGTCTGGCCATGGGAAGCGGCGAAGTCGATTGCCATCCCGCGGCCCACCCGAGCCGCCGCCTCACCGAACGCGGCACCGACGTCGGCATCGAGCTCGCACACGGCACGCGCCGATGCGGGATGCGGCGGGAGCGCCTCGCGCAGCCGGCGCGCCAGCTTCTCATCGTAAGGCAGCGTTTCGAAGCGCAGCAGCTCGATAGCGTACCCCGTGCCGCGCGGGCGCAGCTCGACGATCGCGACGTCGATGCCGTCGAGCGAGGTTCCCGCCATCATGCCGCAGGCGATCACAACCCGAGCCGCGTGCCCGCCGCCAACGCCTCCGTGTCGAGCAGCGCTCCCTCGAAGACGGCTTGACGAAATGCGCGCGTATCGCTTCGATCCACATAGACGCTGTTGGTGAGCAGAGCGGCGACGAGATCGCGCTGAGGATCCACCCAGAGGCAGGTGCCCGTGAACCCTGTGTGACCGAACGTCCGGGGCGACCAATAGCGCCCGCACGAGTTCTCCTCGCTCGTGCGCAGCGCCCAGCCTAGGCCGCGCCGCAAGATAGGATCCCACGCCTGCTCGCTCACGGCCTCGCGCGCCAGCGCCGCCGGCAGCAAGATCTCGCGCTCTGCCTCGAGGTAGGCGCGCCCGAGCGCCGCAGCGGTGCGTGCGTCGCCGAAGATACCCGCGTGACCGGCAACGCCGCCCATGGCGAAGCACTTCTCGTCATGCACCTCGCCGTGCATCAAGCGCCCGCGCCAGGCGCAGCGCTCGGTGACGGCGATACGCCCGCGCAGCGAACGCGGCGGCAGGTAACCGGCGTCCGCGCTCGCGCCTAGCGGCTCCAACACTTCCCGGCGCACGACGCGCTCGAGGTCCGCGCCCGCGGCGCGCTCGATGATCTTGCCGAGCAGGATGAAGCCGAGATCGCTGTATACGACGCGCTCGCCGGGGTCTGCCACGAGGTCCGACTCCAGCGCATAGCGGTAAACGTCGCCGTCGGGCAGGGTGCGCACGTCGACGCCGGAGCGCAGGCCGGCCGTATGAGCCAGGAGCATGCGCATCGTGGCCCCGGCCGGCGCGTGGCGCCACTGCGGAATCCATGGCGCCACCGGCTCGTCGAGCGCCAGCACCCCCTGCGCGACCAACCGCAACGCCGCAGTCGCCACGAAGAGTTTGGTCAACGAAGCGTAGTCGAAGAGCGAGTCGACCTGCGCTGGGAAACCGCCGGGCTGCAGCTCACCGATCGCCCGCTCCGCCGACGCGCCGTTGCGCTCGACGCGCAGGACGGCAGCCGTGAAGCGCACGCCCAGGTGCGCCCGTACGGCCTCCTCGGCCCGCGGAAGTTCGATCATTCAGCCACCGCGAGCAAGACCGGCATCTTCCCCGCCGGCTGCGCACCGCTGACGATCGCTTCGGCTAACGCCGTCAGCGAGACGCGTTCGTCGCCGAAGGTACAAACGGCGTCGCGCGCCGCGGGCAGCAACACCACGTCGTACGGCTCGCGTACCGCCACCAGCAGGGCATCGGGCCGGCGCGCAAGCACCGCCTGCGCCGCTTCGAGCCGCGCGTGATCGTGCTGGGCGCGCGAGACCACGAGCGCAACGCGCGCCTGCGCATCAACCGTCTCCAGCCTGTCCGCCCCGCGAAGCTCTTCGGCCTCCACGCCCATCGTGCGCAGAGCCTGCGCGAGGGAGCCGCCCTCCTCCTGCGCATCGGCCGCTCCGCACTCGAGCGCTCTATCCGTGAGCGATACGACGGCAACGCGCGACGCCGGCGGCCAATGCGGCAGACTGCCCCGCGCCATCGTCAACGCGCGCCGCGCCGCCTCGCGACCGACTCCGGGATCCGCCTTCGGGAGTGGACAAGGCGTTGCCGTCCAGCGGGCAAGCGCCTCGACGCGCGCGGCTGCCTCTTCCAAACGCGCAAGCGAAAGCGATCCCTCGTGCACGGCATCGGCAATCGCCTGCGCGATACGCGCCGCTAGGGTTAGCGAGTGGCTGACGATCAAGAGATCGGCGCCGGCGCGCAGCGCTTCGACGGCGGCGCGCTCGCTGCCGATCGTGCTCGCGATGGCCCCCATCTCCAAGCAATCCGTGACGCAGACGCCGCCGAAGGCCAGCTCGCCGCGCAGCACGTCGGTCAGCAAGCGGCGCGAGAGGGTGGCGGGGCAGCCATCGGGATCCAGCGCCGGGACTGCGACGTGCGCCGTCATGATCGCGCGGATGCCGTGCTCGACCGCGTATGCGAAGGGCGCAAGATCGCGCGAGCGCAGCTGCGCCGCTCCGGCGGTGACGACGGGCAAGGCATGATGACTGTCGACTGCGGTCGCCCCGTGCCCGGGGAAGTGTTTGGCCACGGCGACGACGCCGCCGCGTTCGAGACCGCGCGCGAGCGCCGAACCCAGGCGTGCAACGTGTTTGGGATCGTCGCCGAAGGCGCGCGTTCCGATAACGGTATTGCGCGGGTCGCTGGCGACGTCGAGTACCGGAGCGAAGTCCACCGTCGCCCCGGCCCGGCGCACGTCGCGAGCGAGTGCCAGGCCAACGCGCTCGCAGAGGTCCTCGTCGTCGCAGGCCGCCAGCGCCATGGCCGAGGGAAGCTCCACGGCGCCGCGGCGCAAACGCGCCACGCGCCCGCCTTCCTGATCGACGGCCACCAGCAACGGCAACCCGTCCTCGCAGGCCGCGCGCAGCCGCGCTACCAGCGCGGCGCAGGCTTCCACGGAGACGATGTTGCGGGCGAACAGGATGAGGCCTGCGGGGCGCAAGGCCGCCAGCGCGCCTAGCGTCTGCGGCGAGGCTTCGGTGCCGTCGAAGCCCACGCAGAGCGTACGAGCAGCCGTTCGCGCGAGATCGGCCGGCACGCGCGTCAGCGCAGGCGCACGATCTGCGCGATCGGCATCCCGCCGATGATCGTCAGATAGACGTCAACGTGCTGGCCCGGGCGGAGATCGGCGATGGAGCGCGCGCCGCTGCCGCGCATTTGCAGCGTGGTCGTCGGCGTCAACTGGATGCGCTGGCGCGCACCGCCTGCGTTGACGTAGAGCACGTTGCGGCCGTAGTCCACCGAGGTCACCGTACCGCTGATGATGCCGCCGCGCTGCTCGGGAACATCCTCGTCGCCGCGGCCGCGATCGCCGCGATCGCCGTGATCTCCGCGCTCACCATCGTTTCCGCGGTCGCGGTGGTCTTTGGCGACGATGACCGGGACGGACTGCATGCCCCCATGGGACGCAACTGCGGGCAGCGCTGCAGACGCCGAATACGCCAGGATTCCCATAAGCAAGGCGACCAGCGGGTGAAACGACCGACGATCGTGCATCTCGGTGTTGTAACGCACGGCGCGAAGGGTTCGTTACAGGCACCGCGCAAAGCCTTGTGCGATGAGCGAACTACCGGCGCGCCAACTCGGCGCCACGGAGCGTCAGGTCTCCGTTTTGGGCTTGGGGGGCGAGGGGGTCCTGCGCACGTTCGGCTACGTCGCCGAGGCGGCTGCGGTCATCGAGCAAGCCCTCGCCGAAGGCACGACCTACATGGAGAGCGCGCGAGCCTACAGCGGCAGCGAAGCGTACTACGGCAGCGCGCTGGGAGCCCGGCGCAGCGGCGTCTTCCTGGCCTCGAAGGCCCACGAGCGCTCGCG
>SCQY01000250.1 GCA_004298665.1 bacterium
TCGCGGTGCTCTCCTGCACCGCTCCTACTGCCCTCGCGCGCGCTCTCGGCATCCTGCCTCCGCGCGCGCCTCGGAGCCCCCTCGAGAGAAACGTCGCTCGCCCCGCCGCTGACGTTGCGGCGACCGCAGTTCGCGACGGGCCGCTGATACGTCAGTGAGCGCGTGCCGGGCGCTCTCCGAAGGGGGCGTCAAGGCGCCGCGGGAGGCCCGGACGGCCGGAGCGGCGCCGCAGCCGAGGTGACCGAGCGCGCAGGAGCGCGCGCGAGGGAACGTCCCCCGGAGGAGAGTGCCCCGTACGTGCGAGCGTGGCAAAGAGCGAAATACCTGAGAAAGCGCTACTTCACGAAGAACGTGGCGTCGCCGGGCATCACCGGAACGAAGGTCAGAAGGATCACCGCCACCGCGCAGATGGCCACGGCCACCCACGGCAGCTGAGAAGGGGGCTGAGCCACAGGATGGCTGAAGCGCTCGACGCGAGCGTACATCGCGCGTATCACCTTGAAGTACACGTAGAACGAGACGGCCGAGCCGACGACGAGAAGGACGCCCAGCGGCCAGTAGCCCGAGTGGATGGTCGTGGAGAGGATGAAGATCTTCCCTACGAAGCCCGCGGTGATCGGCATCCCTGCTAGAGAGAGCATGAAGAATGTCATCGCACCCGCTAGCAGCGGACGTCGCGCCGCGAGTCCCTCGTATGCGGCGAGCTGCGTCCCCTCTTCGCGCTCGCTGGAGAGCAGCGCGGCGACGGCGAAGGCGCCGAGATTCATGAAGGCATACGCGGCGAGGTAATAGACGGCGCTGCGTATCCCCAGCTCCGTGGCACCGGCCAAGGCGGCGACGATGTAACCTGCCTGCGCCACAGCCGAGTACGCGAGCAGGCGCTTGATGTCGGTCTGCGCTAGCGCGCCGAGGTTACCCACGAGCATCGAGGCCGCCGCGAAGGTGAACATCGGAAGCAGCAGCCAGTGAGCCTCTGAGGCCGGGATCGCCGTATAGATCACGCGAGCCAGCGCCGCCAGCGCGCCGGCCTTGGTGGCCACCGACATGAACGCGGTGACGGGAAGCGGCGCCCCTTCGTAGACGTCCGGCGCCCACACGTGAAAAGGAGCCAACGCCAGTTTGAAGGCCAGGCCGATCAGGAAGATGCCCATACCCAGTGCGTAGAGGCCGTGCGGCCCTGCAACAGGGTGGACCAGCGAGGATATCCGCACGGTACCGGTGGCTCCGAAGAGCAGGGCCATCCCATACAACAGGAAGCCGGAGGCCGTTGACGAGAGGACCAGATACTTGAAGCCCGCCTCTTTCGCGCCTTCGCGGTTACGCTGTACGGCGCACAAGCAGTAGAGCGCCAGCGAGAGGATCTCGATGCCCAAGAAGAGCGTCATCAGGCTGCCGGCGCCCGACATGATCATCGCACCGGTAGACGACCACAGGACCAGCGCCACATACGCAGGGCGATCCTCGCTCTGGCCGCGGCGGTTGAAGAGCAGCAGCGTCACCAGCGTGGAGAGGAGGACGATCTCCTGGAAGACCACGCTCAGGCCATCGAGGACGAAGCTTCCCCCGAAGGCTAGGTAATGGACGCCGTAGGAGCCGTAGCCGTAGAGCCCCGCGAGGATCGTGGCCAGCACACCCAACAGGATCGCCGTACCGTTGGCGATTCGGCGCGGCAGCAGCAGATCGGCCAGCAGCACCAGCACCGCGGTACCGCCGACGACCATCACGGGGAGCAGCGCCTGGTAGTCGAGCGTTTGGACGAACTGGACGTAACCGCCCATCAGCGTGCAGCCTCCGAAACGACCGCGGGAACGTTCACGGCCATGCTCGCCGCCGCAATCGTGGAGACGTCACGGGCAGCGGGGACAGCGAGATTCGGCCAGAGCCCGAACAACAGGAGCGCCGCAGCCAACGGAGCTACCGCGAGGATCTCCCACCATGCGAGGTCCGGACGGACGGGCAGATCGGGGACCTCGGGCCCCCAGACAACCTTGAGCAAGACGCGCAGCATGTAGGCGGCAGCCAAGACGATGGGAACGAGCGCGATGGCCGCGTACCAATGTTGGCCCGCGCCCCACACGCCGATCAGAATCAGCAGCTCGCCGGCGAAGCCCGCCAGACCCGGAAGGCCCAAGAGCGCCATGGAGCCGATCATCATCGCACCGCCCAGCTTGGGATTATGGATGCCCAGGCCGCCTAGACGGCTGATGACGCGCGTCTCCTCACGCTGCTCGATGTATCCGACCACCAGGAACAACATGGCGTTGAAGAGGCCGTGGGCGACGGCGTAGACGAGCACGCCGACGATCGCGAGCTGGTTGAAGCTGAAGATGCCCAGGAACAGCAGCCCCAAGTGCGAGAGCGAGGAGTACGCCAGCACGCGTTTTGCATCGTTATGCCACATCGCGACGAAGGCGCCGTAGAGCATGGCGATCAAGCCAAGCACGGAGAGCAGCGGGGCCCAGCGGTGCATCTCCTGCGGAAAGAGGCCGAAGCCGATCACCAGCAAGCCGTAGATGCCGCTCTTGGACTGCACGGACGAGATGACGGCGGCCAGCGGCGCGGGGCTAGCCGTATACGTGTCGGGCATCCACGTGTGGAACGGGAAGAGCGGCGTCTTCACCGCGTACGAGAAGGCGAATCCCACGAAGATCCACCACGCCGCCTGTGCCGCGAGTGCGGGTGCGTGAGCGGCGCCGATCACATCCGTGCTCCCGGCCAGGATGCCGTAGGCGGCGGTAGCCAGCAGCAAGCCCAGGCCGGCGGCGCCGTTATAGATCAGGAAGCGCCATGCGGCGGCCGTCCCTTCGCCCCAGTTCACCAGCATGATGAAGACCGGTACGAGCATAGCATCCCAGAAGAGCGCGAAGACGAGCAGATCGCGGGCCAGGAAGAGACCCATCATCGTGCCTTCGAGCAGCAGCATCTGGGCCACGAAATCGCGCGCGCGCGGCACTTGGGTGGCGATGACGGCAGCCAGCGTGATCACGGCCAGCAGCGCGCAGAACAGCAGCGAGATCTGCGACGAGCCGAAGTGGAACGCAGCGCTCCAAGGTGAGCTGAACCACGGGAGGCTCTCCTGGCGGCCCACACTGCCGTACTGCACGGCAACCAGGAGCAGCTCGAGGAGGCTGACCACCACGCCGAAGCCGCGCGCGATCCCGTTGCCCCCCTTAGGGAGAGCGTAGGCCGCGAAGCCTAAGACGATGGGCAGCAACACCACCCAGAATAACGAATACGGCACTTCTACCTCACTACCGCGAAGTATACGATGATCGCCGCGGCGCCGCAGAGCAGCGTCAGGGCGTAGGCGCGAACGAGACCGCTCTGCCAGCGGCGAACGAGCAGCCCGAAAACTCCGACGTCCATCGCCACGTCACGCACGAGCACGGCATCGATCAGCTTGGGATCGACGACGCGCGCGCATAGCGCGGCAAGCGCCCGCGCCGGCGTCACGAAGAGCGCGTCGAGCAGCTCGTTCCAATAGTAGAGATGGACTACGAACGCCGGCTGACGGACAGCTTCGTGCTCCAGGCGTCTGGGGGCGCCGGCGAGCGCCGCCGTCGTGCCGTACTGGAGATAGGCGATTCCCGCGCCCACGAGCAGTGCGAGAAACAGCGGGATCTGCGTGGAGAGGAACTCACCGCCCCACGCAGCGGCCGGCGCCACGTCGGTGCCGCCGAAGACCGGCGCGAGAAACTCCGCGAAGCCCTCGTGCGGCCAGTTGAGCCAGCCGATGACCACCGAGCCGGCGCCGAGCAGCGCCACGGGAAGTCCCATCACCCAGGCCGGGACGTGACCGTGACCGTGCGCGTGCTCATCGCCGCGAAACGACCCGGCGAAAGTGATCCACATCATGCGCGACATGTAGTAGGCCGTGACGGCGGCGGCCAGCACGCCGATCGCCCAAAGCACGGGATGGCCGTGCGCCAGCGTCTGGTAGACCACGGCATCCTTGGAAACCCAGCCGCTGAAGAGCGGCACGCCGATGATGGCGCACGTTGCCGCGAGCATGCTCCAGAAAGCCACCGGCATGCGTGCGGCCAGCCCGCCCATCTTACGCATGTCCTGCTCGCCCGCCAAGCCGTGGATGATGATGCCCGATGCCAGGAATAGGCATGCTTTGAAGAACGCATGCGTGTAGAAGTGGAGCACGCCCGCACTGTAGGCGCCCACGCCCACGCCCATGATCATGTAGCCGATTTGCGACATCGTGGAGTAGGCCAAGACCCGTTTGATGTCCCACTGCACCATACCGAGCACCGCGCCGGCCAGCGCCGTGACCGCACCCACCACGCCGACCGTCTCCATGGCGCCGGGAGCATGCTGGAAGATCGGCCAGCAGCGCGCCACGAGGTAGACGCCGGCAGTGACCATGGTGGCGGCGTGGATGAGGGCGGAGACGGGGGTCGGACCCTCCATAGCATCGGGGAGCCAGGTATGCAGCGGGACCTGTGCGGACTTAGCGCAGGCCCCGGCGAGCAGGCCCAGCGCGATGAGCGTCATGATCGCTCCCGGCCCTTGCGCCGCCTTCGCGAAGACGTCGGCATACGAGAGCGAGCCGAACGTTGCGAAGAGCGCGAAGATCGCGAGCATGATGCCGATGTCGCCCACGACGTTCATCACGAAGGCCTTGCGGGCCGCCTCGACCGCTGCCGCCCGCTCGGTCCAGAAGCCGATCAGCCAGAACGAGGCCAACCCCACCAAACCCCAGCCCACCAGCAAGAAGACGAAGTTGTCCGCCATGACCAGCGTGAGCATGGCGAAGATAAAGAAATTCAAGTACGAGAAGAAGCGCGCCTCGACGCGGTCGCCTTCCATGTATCCGATCGAGTAGAGGTGGATCAGGAAGCCCACGCCCGTGATGATCGTCATCCAGATGAAAGCCAGGCGATCGACCAGCAGACCCACCGTAATGCCCGGCGCCCAGGTGTACATGGTGCTGTGAACGCCGCCAGGCTGCGCTGCCACCGCAGGCCACAGCGCCAGCGTGCCGACGAAGGCGGCGCCCAGCACCGCAGTCGCCAACGGCCCCGCCAAGCGCCGGAGCTGCGGTCCGAAGACCCAGATCGCAACCGCCCCCGCGATGGGGAGCAGCCAGACGATCAGCGGCCAGGAATTGACGCTCGACTCCACGATGCGGCTACCCCTTCAACAACACGACGTCGTCCACGTTGCTCTGCTGGTGTGGACGGAAAAGTATGACGACGATGGCCAGCCCGATCGCCGCTTCCGCGGCCGCGACGGTGATGACCAGGAACGTAAAGATGTGCCCGGCGTTGTTCAGCCAGGCACGGCTGTATGCCATGAACGAGAGATTCGCGGCGTTCCACATCAGTTCGATCGACATCAGCGTGATCAGCGGGTTACGCCGCAATACCACGCCCAACACGCCGATGAAGAACATCACGGCAGAGAGCGCGACGTAGAGGTTGGGATCGACGGACATCTGCAGAGGGATCATCGCGTCGGCTCCATGCGCCGCTCGGGCTTGGCAATCGGCTCGCGTTCAGCGGCTTTACGCCGCTCCGGCGCGCCCCCGCCTGCCAGTACCACGACGCCGATCACGGCGATCAGCAGCACGAAGGCCGTCAACTCGAACGGCAGCAGATACGTCGTAAAGAGCGCGCGCCCGAAGTCCGCGATGCTGCCGAAGGCGCCCTCCGTCCCCGGGGTGATGGTAACCGCGGGGATCTGATTCGCCAAGCCGGGCAGGACCGTGGCCGCCCCCAGCATGCCGCCGCCCGAGGGGTTCTGCGCGTGGAGCAGGGCGTACCCCAAAACGACCAAAGCGAGCGCTCCGACGATCACCGTCGGCGTCAGCACTTTGCCCAAACGGTTCGGCCCCAGGTCGCCGACGCTCGTACCCGCGCCGAGCAAGGCGATGACGAACACGAAGAGGATCAGGATCGCACCGGAGTAGACGATGATCTGGATCATCGCCAGGAACTCTCCGGAGAGGGTCAGGTAGAGCACGGCAAGCGCGGCGAAATTGGCGAGCAGAGCCACCACGCTATGCACTGGATTCTTCGCCGAGACGACACCGATGGCCGAGGCAATAAGCGCCACGGCCAGGATCACGAAGACCAGCATCCTACTCGCCTCCCTTGAGCCGTTCGGGTTCTCGCACAAGCTCGCCGCCGGCGGGAGTCGGCATGTACGTCTTGCCCTTCGATGTGAGGATGTCGATCCCGCGCCAGGTGGCGAGATACCCGCGCTCCGGGTTCATCGTAGACTTCGTGCGGGCCACTTCGCCAAGGTCCGCCGGGATGCCGCCGGGGCGCTCGTGGGGCGCCTCGCCCACGCCGTACTCGGCGGGCACCAAGAGCTTGCTCTTGTCGTAGATCAGGGAGCTGCGCGTGTAATTGGACATCTCGAAACGCGGCGTCAGCGTGATGGCATCCGTGGGGCACGCCTCTTCGCACATGCCGCAGAAGATGCAGCGCAGCTCATCGATCTCGTAACGGAAGGCATAGCGCTCACCGGGTGAGTGGCGGTCTTCCGGAGTGTTCTCCCCGCCGACCACCGTGATGGCATTGGCCGGACAGGCGATCTGGCAGAGCTCGCAGCCGATGCAGCGCTCCATGCCGTCGTCGTAGCGACGCAGCTCGTGAAGGCCGTGAAAGCGCGGTGCATGGGCGCGTTTGACGAACGGGTAGTCGATGGTCGCCTTGCGGCGGAACATGTACCCGAACGTCGTGGCGAGTCCCTTAAAGATCGCGATGATGTTCATGATGAGCCTTCCAGTCCTCGACGAGACCTGATGAGTACAACGACCTTTAATACCACAGCGCCACGACGATCGCCGTGACCAGGAGATTCAGCGTGGCGAGCGGCAGCAGCACTTTCCAGCCGAAGGCCATCAGCCGGTCGTACCGCAGGCGCGGCAGCGTGCCGCGCAGCCAGATGTAGAAGAACAGAAACGCGAAGACCTTGATCACGAAGTAGAGCAGACCCAGCAATGGGTGCCCCGCCGCGCCCGGCCCGTTCCAGCCGCCCAGGAAGAGCAGCGTGGCCAGGCACGAGACCGTGATCATGTTGATGTACTCGGCAATGAAGAACAGCCCGAAGCGCAGGCCCGAGTACTCGGTGTGGAAGCCTGCCACCAGCTCCGACTCGGCCTCGACCAGGTCGAAGGGCACGCGGTTGGTCTCCGCGACCGCTGTGATGATGTAGATGAGGAAGCCCAAGCACTGCGGGACGATGAACCACAGGCGGCTCTGCGCTTCGACGATCCCCGAGAGCGAGGTGGTGCTCGCCTGAAGGATGACGCCGATGACCGACATCGTCATCGCCAGCTCGTAGCTGATCATCTGTGCGGTCGCGCGCACGCTGCCGAGCAACGGATACTTCGACCCCGACGCCCACCCGGCAAGCGAGATCCCATAGACGCCCATCGACGTGATGGCGAAGACGAACAGAATGCCCGCGTTCACGTTGGCGATCGACCACGGTCCGTGCTCGCCTTGCGAGAACGGGATCACGGCATAAGCCAGCAGCGCCGTGAAGACGGCGATGAAGGGCGCCAGCCGATAAATCAGCGGATCGGCAGTGCTGGGCGTGAGATCTTCCTTGAAGATCATCTTCACGGCGTCGGCGGCCGGCTGGAGGAGACCCCACGGCCCCACCTTGTTCGGCCCGACGCGCAGCTGCATGTATGCCAGCACCTTGCGCTCGGCGAGCATCGTGTACGCAAACAGCGTGATCACGATGATCAAGAGCACTAAGCTCTTGATCGCTACGAGCAGCCACAACGGCAAGGCATCGATCATTCTCCGTGCGCCCCCGCCAGATTAGCCGTCTGCCGGCCCTTGCGTACTAACGTTACATTTGCGCGCACCGCGCCGAAGTCATCGGTCAGCATGTTCGCGGGAGCCTCCGGCAGCTCCGCGATCACGCCGATCGATCCGACCGCCACGTTCTTCGTGGCCACAACCGTAAGTCCGTCGATCGAGCCCAAGGCGTTGCTCACGCTGATGACGTCGCCCTCCTCCAGCTGCAGGCGCGCTGCGTCGTCCGGGTGCAGATAGGCGGACGGATGCGGCCGTAAGGGCTCGAACTCGGTATCGTTCGCGGAGGTGCCGCCGCCGGCATAGAGCCGCGGAAGCGCATGCACCATCAGCTCGCCCTCTCCTGCAGTAACGGCCCGGCGAGCCGGTCGCACGAACGCAGGGGCCGTCAGCCGCAGTGGCTGTTGGAGCTCCGGCGCCGCGGCGGCGGCAGCCAAACCCTCGAGCTCTGCCTCGCTCGGCATCGCGACGCCCATCGCGTCTCCGAGCATGAAGAGGACCTCACGATCGGTAAGCGGCTCGCCGCCCTGCGGAGAGCATGAGATCGCCAGATCCTTCACTTCGCCGTCCATCGTCACGGTTGAACCGGTCTTCTCGAACGATGACTTCACGGGAAGAACGACGTGACTCTTGACGGCCGTCTGCGTCATGAAGAGCTCGGTCGTCACGATGAACGGCACCCGCTCGATGGCCGCGCGGACAAGCGCGCCGTTAGGATATGCCAGCAGCGGGTTGGCACCGAAGATCAAGAGCGTCTTCAACTCGCCGCGAGCCGCCGCCCGCAGCATGCTCTCGGTATCGAGGCCGGTCTGCGGCGCGGGCCGGTAGCCCGGCAGCAGAGCGGGATGCATGCCCATGGCCTCGGCGCCGCGCGCATTGGCCGCATAGCCGACGATCACGACACCGGCGCCCTTGTCGGCATCGCGCAGCGTCTCGATGAGGCGTTCGATTGCGGCGGCTTCCGCCGTGCCGCGACCGTCCCAAATGACCACCACTCGCTCCGCGCCGCGCAACAGGCGCGCCAGCGCATGCGTCGGCGGCTCGCCGGCGCGCTTGGGCAAGTCCTCACCGCGACGTACGTTCTCGGTAGCCTCCTGCAAGAGGCTCGCCGCATCGCCGCCAATGGGAAAGTGGCGGAAGTGAATCGGCCAGTTCGGCTTGACGTCGCCGAGGTGCACCAGCGTTGCCCCGCGCCGCTGCACCGCGTAGCGCACGCGCAGGTCGAAGACGGGCGCCAGCTCCACCGAGTTGGTGCCCACTTCGATGATGAGGCTGGCGTCGTCGAGATCGCGGACGCGCGCCGCCAAGCGGCCCGGCGTCGTCATCAACTCGTCGTGGAGACGGTAGTCCACGTTCGGAGAACCCAGGCCGCGCACGAGGTGCTGCAGCAGGTACGACTCCTGGTTGGTGAGCCGCCCGCCGCCGATCGCGCCGACGGACTGCGGACCGAAGTGCTCGGCGGCATCTTGGAGCGTCTTGGCCACCAAGTCGATGGCATCGCTCCAGGCCAGATCCACCCACTGGTCTTCGCCGGAGCGCACCATCGGCATGCTCAAGCGGCGCTCGTTCGTATGGTAGGCGAGGTTGTAGCGGCCGCGGTCGCAGATCCAGCCGCCGGCCGGATCGCCGTGGGGATCGGTCGTCTCGTGATCGTAGCGCGTACGCTGTAAAACGTCGAAACGTGAGTCGGCGAACATCGTGCAGCCCACCGGGCACTGCGTGCAGGTGGTGAGGGTCGGCTTGACGTCCCAGGGGCGTGCCTTGAAGCGATACGTCTTTGAAGTGAGCGCACCCACCGGGCAGAGCTCGACGGTGTTGCCCGAGAAGTAGGAATCGTACGGTTCGTCGTTCTCGGTGGCGATGATCGTGTAGACGGCGCGCGAGGTGGTGACGAGGTTACGCTCCCAGGTGATCTCGTTGTCGAAGCGGACGCAACGCTGGCAGAGCACGCAGCGCTGCTCGTCGAGCACGATGGTGGGCCCCAGGTCGACCGCCTTGGGCTTGTTCATCTTCGGCATCCCGCTGCGCGAAGCCACGTCACCGTAGGCCATCGCGTAGTCCTGCAGGACGCACTCGCCGCCTTTATCGCAGACGGGGCAATCCAACGGATGGTTGAGCAGCAGGAACTCCACTTGTGCCCGGCGCCCGGTCTCCACGGCGTCGGAGATGGTGTCGATCACCATGCCGTCGGTGATCCGCGTGTTGCAGCCCAGTTGGAGCTTGGGCTGCCCCTCGATGCGGATCAGGCACATGCGGCAGAGCCCCGCGGGCTCCAGCTTGGGGTAGTAGCAGAAGTTCGGGACGTGGTGACCGATCCGCTTTGCGGCCTCGATCATCAGCTCGCCCTCGGGAGCCTCTACTTTGACGCCGTCGATGGTGACGGTCACGATCTTCGCCATCTCGCCTATGTCCTCGCCGGCAGCAGCTGCACGCCCGGAACGCGCTCCGCGCCGCGCATGAACTCTTCGGGGAAGCGCTTCACCACGCTCTGCAGGAACGGCACACTGGCATCGCCCAGCGCGCAGAGGCTGTGGCCGGCGATCTTATCGCCCACCGTACCCAGCAGGCTGACGTCGACTTCGCGGCCGTGGCCGTGGAGCAGGCGCTCGAGCATCGCCTCGGACCAGTGCGTCCCCTCGCGGCACGGCGTGCATTGCCCGCATGACTCATGGGCGTAAAAACGTTGGAGAACGTACGCAGCATCGAGCATGTCCGTCGTATCGTCCATCACCACCATCGCGCCGGAGCCAAGCATCGAGCCGGCCGCGGCAATCGAGTCGAAGTCGTACGGAACGTCGAGGTGCTCCTCGAAGAGGCATGCCGAGGAGCCGCCGCCAGGCTGCACCGCCTTGAACGAGCGGCCGTCGAAGAGCCCCCCTGCCACCTCGTAGATCAGCTCGCGAATCGGCGTTCCCAGCGGAACTTCGTAGTTACCGGGCTTGCGCACGTGACCCGAGATGGAAACGATCTTCGGCCCGGGAGATTTCACGGGCCCAATCGACGCAAACCACTCCGCGCCGCGTTCCATGATATGCACCACGCAGATCAACGTCTCGACGTTGTTGACCACGGTCGGCATGTTGTAGAGACCGGCGTTGGCCGGGAAGGGTGGTTTCAAGCGCGGCTCGCCGCGCTTGCCTTCCAGCGAGTTGAGCAGGCCGGTCTCCTCGCCGCAGATGTAGGCACCTGCGCCGCGATGTGCCACCAGCTCGCACGACCATTCGGAGCCGCAGACCTTCTCGCCGATCATCTTGGCGGCGCGAGCCTGCTCCAAGGCGCGCATGAATATCTCGTAACCTTCACGCATCTCGCCGCGAATATAGATGAACGCCCTGGCGGCGCGGATCGCGTACGCGGAGATCATGATCCCCTCGATGAGCTGGTGGGGCGTCTGCTCCAGCAGCATGCGGTCCTTGAACGTGCCGGGCTCGGCCTCATCGCAGTTGCACACCAGGTAGCGCTGGCGGCCGTCTTTGGGAAGGAACGACCACTTGCGCCCCGTGGGGAAACCGGCGCCGCCGCGACCGCGCAAGTTCGACTTCATCACCGCATTGACGATGGTATCCGGTTCCGTCTCGCACACGGCACGACGCAACTGCTCGTATCCGCCGCGCTTACGATAGACGTCGATATCGGTAAGGTCGGCCTCACCGATGCCCTTCGTGAGAACAGGCTCGTAGCTCGCCATTAGTAGTTGTGCTCCATGACCGTGTCGTCGTGCGGGGCCGGCACCATCCCCTCCACCAACTCGGGGTCGGCCATGCGGCCGGGCGAGGAGATCGGCATAATGCCGTACTTACGGAAGCGCTCCGCGATGGTGCGCCCCGTCTTGTCGATGCCCCCGCCGCTGCCGGGGACGCCGACGCCACCTGCGCTCTTGCGCGCCGCGCGGACCCACTCCGGGCCGCGGACCTTGCGTTGCGGCTGCTCGGTCTGTGCGAGCGGCTGGACGGAATAGGTGCCCGCGATGACGGAGTCGATGATCTCGTCCACCATCTGCGGCGTCATGTCGTAGACGAAGTGCAAGTTGACCTGCATGCATGGTGCGCGATCGCAGGCCGCCAAACACTCCACTTCCTCGTAAGTGAAGAGGCCGTCATCGGTGGTTTCCAGGTGCTCGATGCCCAAGCGCTCGCGGAAACGATCCATGATCTGCTTGGCGCCACGCAGCGAACACGACAGATTGCGGCAGACCTGGAGATTGTACTTGCCGATGGGGCGACGGTAGAACAGCGTATAGAACGAGATTGTGCTCTGGCATTGTGCCCGCGTCACGTCGCAGACCTCGGAGATGTATTCGACGGCCTCCTGCGGGATGAAGCCGATATGCTCCTGGAAGAGATGCACCAGCGGCAGCAGCGCGCTGCGCTGCTGGGGGTACTGCTCGAGCAGGCGGTCCACTTCAGGCTCGAGCTTCGCCTTGAGCTCTTCAAAATCCAACTCTGTCATCGATCTACCTCGCCGAAGACCGGATCCAGCGATCCGATCATCACGACAACGTCCGCGATCAAATTGCCCGCGGCGATCTTCCTGAGCGCCTGCAGGTTGTAGAACGACGGCGGCCGCGTGCGAACGCGCCAGGGGCGGTTCTCGCCGTTGCTCACGATGTAGTAACCGATCTCGCCGCGCGGCCCCTCGACGGCGCCGTAGACGTCGCCCGCGGGGACACGGAAACCTTCGCTCACCAGCTTGAAGTGATAGATCAGCGATTCCATGGAGAGGCCGATCGACGGCTTGGGCGGCAGGGCCACCGCCGGTTCGTTGATCATGATCGGGCCCGGCTCCAGGCGTTTGCGCACCTGCTCGATGATGCGCATCGACTCTTCCATTTCGTCCAGACGCACCAAGAAGCGCGCGTAGCAGTCGCCCTCGGTGCGAGTCGGCACGTCGAACTCGTACTCTTCGTACGTCGAGTACGGCTCGATCTTGCGCAGATCGTAAGCCACGCCGCTGGCACGCAGCGCCGGGCCGGTGAGGCCCCACGCCACGGCGTCCTCCGCGGAGATCACTCCCACGCCGATCTCACGGTCGGTCCAAATGGGATTCTTCTGCAGCAGGTCGCGCAGGTCGCGCATGCGGCGCGGGAACTTCGCGATCACCTCGTCCAGGCGCTCGAGAAACCCCTCCGGCAAGTCTCCGTTGACGCCGCCCACGCGGAAGTAGGTCATGTTCATGCGCGCGCCGGAGGCGGCCTCGATCAGATCGAGGATATTCTCGCGCAAATCCACCGTAAAGAAGAACGGAGAGATCGCCCCAAGATCGATGGCATGCGTTCCTAGCCAGATACAATGCGAAGTGATGCGCGTCATCTCCGCCATCATCACGCGAATCTGCTGGGCACGCCGCGGGACCTGGTCCGTGATGCCCAGCAGCTTCTCCACGCCCCGGCAAAAGGCGAAGTTGTTGGTCAGCGGCGCGAGGTAGTCCATGCGGTCGATGACCGTCAGGGACTGGTTCCAGAAGAGGTTCTCCGCGCTCTTCTCGATGCCGGTGTGCAGGTAGCCGATCTCCGGCTCGGCCCGCTTGACCGTCTCGCCGTCGATGCTCAGCACCACCTGGAGCACGCCGTGCGTCGAAGGGTGCTGCGGCCCCATCGAGAGCACCATCTCGTCGTCGCTGCGCGAAACGACCTCGTAGGGTTCGGGCTCCAAGACCGCGGTGGGATCGCCGAAGTTCGGCGGATTGCCCTCGGTACCGATCCAATCCGGCAGGTGATCGCTCACGACTTTTCCTCGCTGCTCGTATGCTCATCGTGATGCAGCCGTTCGTTGATCTCCCGGCGCAGACGCTCAGCAGCTTCGCGGGTAGGCGGAATGCGCGACCCGACGTTCTCCTTGCCGGGGAACGGGGGGCGCGGCGTGCGGTCGCGCGCGGGGCCGCGCACCGGGTAGTCCTTGCGCAGCGGGTGCCCCTCCCAATCGTCGGGCATCTCGATGCGCCGCAGATCCGGGTGGCCGCTGAAGGCGATGCCGAAGAGGTCGAAGATTTCGCGCTCGGGCCAGTTGGCGCTCGGCCAGAGATCGTAGACGGTGGGCACGCTCACCCCGTCGTCTACGCCGCAGAGCACGCGGACGCGCTTTGGTTTGCCGACTTCCGCGATGCTGGCCGCCCGGGTCGGCAGCGCCGTCAGGTGGTAGACGACATCGAAGCGCGGCGAACGCTGCGGATAGTCGGCGCCGCCGACGTCGGTGAGCTGGCTGAAGCCTTGCGCTTTCAGGCGCGTCAGCACGTCGCGCAGCTCGGCCGGCGTCGTGCGGATGATCTCGTCGACGTCGTCGATCGCCGGGCGCACGGCCGTGGGATCGACCACCGTCGAAGTGGTCTTCGTGGAACGTGGCTGCATGGAGTCGATTCTACTCTCTAGGCGCGCGCGAAGATACCGCCGCGGCCGCCCGTGCGGATCTGCTGCTGGATCAGATTGATGGCGTAGACCAAACCGTCGGGGGTGGGTGGGCAGCCGGGGACGTAGACGTCGACGGGAACGACCTGGTCGATTCCCTGAAGGATGGCATAGTTGTCGAAGACACCGCCGGAGCTGGCACAGGCGCCCATCGAGATCACCCACTTCGGCTCGGCCATCTGATCGTAGAGGCGGCGGACGATCGGAGCCATCTTGTTCGAGACGCGGCCGGAGACGATCATCAGATCGGCCTGACGCGGCGAGGAGCGGAAGACTTCGGAGCCGATGCGCGAGATGTCGTACTGGGGTGCAGGGATGACCATCATCTCGATAGCGCAGCAGGCGAGGCCCATCGTCAGCGGCCAGACGCTCGAGCTCTGCGCCCAGCGTGCCGCTTCGTCGATCTTGGCCAGGAACAGGTTGTTGGCACTCATCTCCATGTGAAACCACCTCGCTTCCAGACGTACGCGTAGCCGATCGCCAGGACGATGATGAAGACCACCATCTCGGCAAGGAAGAACGTATGGAGCGAGCGCATCTGCGCCGCCCACGACAGATATGACGCAGCTTCGTCGATATGGGCATTGCCGAACGTCTGGGAGTGCATCTGGACCGCCCAAGGATAGAATGAGGCGGCTTCGACGTCGAAGACCACGAAGAGCATCGCGATCAAGTAGAAGCGCACCGGAAAGCGACTGGTGATGGCGCTCGTCGGCGCCACCCCGCACTCATACGGCTCGGCTTTGGCCGGAGCGGCATGATAGCGATTTCGCGCCATGAGTCCCGGTAGGACGTTGAGAATCAAGGCGAGCAACAGCGCCACGAGGATGAAAATCGCGACTTCTGTGTAAGGCGTCATACCTTGTGAAAAGTTGAACAAGCGCTTCGCGCCTCCTCTCGGCCGTGTTCCTCCCCTGCAAGAAATTGATTTTCACAATAAGGAGAACCTCGTGAAGAAGATTGCCGGCATCGTCGGTCTGGCGCTTCTGCTGGGCTTGGCCGGCTGCTCGAACTTCAACTACCCCGTGGGCGTTCAGCAGTTCGGCGGCGTCACCGGAACGCTGGTCGACGGCGTCACCAAAGCGCCCGTCGGCGGCGCGGGGGCCAACATCCAGTGCGGCGGGCAGGCCACGCACCCGGACCAAAACGGAGGCTTCACGGTCAACGGCATCGCTATCGGCGTGGTGTCGTGTTCGATCAATGCAGTGGGGTACCAATATTACTCCGTGGACAACGTTACCATCACCCAGGGAAACACAACGCAGCTCGGAGTTATCACGTTGACGCCCACGCTTCACCCCAGCGGCTGATCACCCACGCCCGAGGCGCTCCGCCATCCGCGCGCGCAACGCTTCGATGCCCTCGCCGCTGACTGCCGAGACGGCAACCGCATCGGCGGGGAGCGAGGCCCGCGCCGCCAACTCGAGGCGATCGACTTTGTTGGCCACGCGGATCGCCGGCGCGCCGGCGAGTCCGAGATCGCCGAGGATTTCGCGCACGCTGGCTTCCTGGCGCGGCCAGTCGGGATTCGACGCATCGAAGACTTCGAGGAGCACGTCGGCCTCGTTCAACTCCTCGAGCGTGGCACGAAAAGCCGCTACCAGCTCTTTGGGCAGATCGGTGATGAAGCCCACCGTATCGGCTACCAGCGCCGTCTTCCCCGGTGCGAGGTAGGCCTTGCGCAGCGTCGTGTCGAGCGTGGCGAAGGGCTGATCGGCAACGAAGCTCTCGGCGCGCGCGAGACGATTGAGCAGCGACGATTTCCCCACGTTGGTATAACCGACCAGTGCTGCCAGCGGCTCACCGCCGCGTCCCGCCCGCTGGGTGCGGCGGTGGCGGCGCACCTGCTCCAGATCACGCTCCAGCGCGGCGATGCGCGTGCGGATACGCCGCCGGTCGACTTCGAGCTTGGTTTCGCCCGGCCCCCGCGTCCCCACGCCGCCGCCCAGTCTCGAGAGCACGGTGCCCAGGCCCGCAAGGTTGGCCGCGCGGTGGCGCAACTGCGCCAGCTCCACTTGCAGCTTGCCCTCGCGGCTGCGCGCGCGCTGCGCGAAGATGTCCAAGATGAGCATCGTGCGGTCGATGATCGGCAGCGGAACCACCTTCTCGAGGTTGGCGCGCTGACGCGGCCGGATATCGTTGAGCACGAAGAGTGCCGTTGCCCCGTCCCGCTCCGCGATCTCCGCCAGCTCGCGCGCCTTTCCAGCGCCCACCAGCGTGGCTGGATCGATGGCGGCGCGGTGCTGCACGGACACGCTGGCCACCTCGGCGCCGGCGGCCTCGATCAGCGCCAGAAACTCCTCGAGCTCGGGCTGGAGCGGACGCTTGGGAAGATCGAGATCGACGGCCACCACGAGGGCGCGCGTCTCGCTCACGCCTTCACCGCCAGCGCGCGTGCCAGCGCCGTCGCGTTACGCGCGGCCATGGCGTAGATCGAGAGTTGGGGATTGGCTCCGATGCTGGTGGGGAAGACGGAGCCGTCGACGACGGAGTGGTTCTCCAACCACGGGGCCGTCGAAGGCGGCATACGGAAACTGCTCGTCCAATTCACCGGCGTGGAGCCGCCCCCGCAGCGCCCCTGGAGGATGTTGATGCCCTTGTCCTTGGTCTTGTCTTACGCGCGGCAGGCTCTTGATAGAGCTGCAGATACGCCTCCGCTTCGAGAAGCGGGTAGGCACACCTTTGCCGTTGGCCGATGCACCGCTGCGCGTCTGCGGGGGAGGCTCGCAGAGCGATGCCGCCACGCAGATCACGTCCGACGCCTTCGGCTTGCCGGCCGTGCGAACGCGCGTCTACGAGACCTCGGGCCTAGCGCCGCCATCGCCGCCATGACGCACGCCGGGCGCGGCAGACTACCGCGGACCCTTCGGCGACTCTTTGAGATTGAGTGGGATGCCCGCGATCATCAGAAAAACTTCGTCGGCTACTTCAGCCAGGCGCCGGTTGGTCTGGCCGTTGAGTTCG
>SCQY01000018.1 GCA_004298665.1 bacterium
CAGCGGCGCGCCGCCGGGAAGCCAGCGCCGATGGACGGCCGCGGCGGCTTGTGCCAGCTGCGTCACGTAGCGGCCGCGCGCGAGCGTCAGGCGCGCCGCGAGGTCGGCGAGCAAGGCATTGTAAGTTCCCACGAGGCGGCGATCAGGCTGGGGTACCGTGCGCAGGTACGCGCTCTTCTGCGCGATGTGCTTGGTATAGCGCGCAAGATCCGCGTAGTACGTCGCCCGATCCTGAGAGAGCGTAGCGTTGAGCATCGCGCGACGCAGGCTCGGAGCGCCGGAGACCAAGTGCAGATCGGCGGGAACGAACGTAACGACTTTGATGCTCCCCAGAAACTTTGCGTAGCGCACGGGGGCGCCGTTGACGGCATAGGTTTTGCGAGCTACGCCGGCCGTCAGCGCAATGCGGCACGAGAGCCCAACGCTGCCGCGGACGAGCTCGGCGACGCCATTGACGAACGCCAGACTCTGGCCACGCTGGACGACTTCCGCTTCGTGCGAGGTCCGAAAGGACTTTCCCGTGCCCAGCATCGCGATCGCCTCGAGCAGGTTCGACTTCCCCTGCGCGTTACGCCCGACGATGAGGTTGAGGCCCGGACTCGGCTCGAAGTCGAGTGCCGCGTAGTTACGAAAGCTCCCGAGCGAGACGCTCCGGACGATCAACGAGCGGCAGACGCTTACTGACGCAACGGCATCAGGACGTAGAGTTGGTTGCCTTCGGGCGAGGGCTCCAGCGGGCGGATCGCCGCCGGGGAGAGCGGCCCCAGGAACTCCATGATGGCCTGCGGCGAGTCGACGTGGTTGAGGATCTCCACCAAGTAGCGCGCATTGAAGGCGATGGTGATATCTTCGCCGCTCTGTTCGACTTCCAGCTCTTCGTAGGCGTTGCCCGCGACGTCGGAGTTCGCGGTGATGATGAGCTGCTGACCCGTGACGTTGAGCTTGACCATGGAGGCGCGATCGCCGGCAACGAGTTCGGCGCGGCGCAGCGAGCCGAGCAGCGCCGCGGCACTCACGGAGATCTGGCGGTCGAACGAGGCGGGAATGACCTGCTGGTAGTTGGGGTACTGTCCGTCGACCAGGCGCACGACGATCGTCGTGCTCCCGGCGTTGAACGCAAGCTGATTGGCGCTGCTGCCCAACACGCTGACTTCCACGGCCTCGGCGGCGCCGAGGTTGCGCGCCACTTCCGCCAGCGCACGCGACGGAACGATGTACTTCGCGGAGCCTTCGTAGGGCTGCTCGAGCGTCCCGCTCCACTTCGCCAAACGGTAGCCGTCTGTCGCGACCATCGTGAGACTCTGCTGCTGGATTTCAATCAGCGTGCCCATCAACACGGCGCCGCGCGCCTCCTCGCCGGAGGCAGCGAAGATCACCGAGTTCACGCCTTCGCGGAACTTCTTGGCCGCGATGGTCCAGCTAGCGGCTTTTCCCCCGCTCGGCAACGGCGGATACTCCTCGGCCGGCAGCGCCAAGAAATCATAGTTCGACTTCTCGCACTTCACCGAGGCGCGAGCGGCCGTGCCGCTCAACTCGAGGACACCCGCAGGCAGATTGCCCAGGTAACCAGCGAAGAGCTTTGCCGGCACCGTTACGCTGCCGCCCTCCGCGACTTCCGCCGCGAAGCTGTGCTCGAGCGTTAGCTCGAGATCGGTGGCGCGAACGGTGACGCGCCCCGCATCGGCGGCGAGCAAGACGTTGGAGAGGATCGGCACGGTCGAGTGGGCGTTGACGACTTTGCTCGCCGCCCCAACAGCCTGCGCGATGTCTTTAGTGCTGCACGTAAACTTCATGGCCGGTCGGTACCGTCTCCGTTCTCTCTCGTCTTGTTTTCTAAATGGTTACCGTAGTATGAGCAGTAAGGGCGTGGGTTCTGCGGATAACCCGTGAGAA
>SCQY01000251.1 GCA_004298665.1 bacterium
GTGGACAGCACGATCGTCAACGTCGCCTTGCCGACGATTCAAGGGAACCTAGGGGCCACCATCGATGAGGCCGCCTGGGTCGTCACCGGTTACATCGTCGCCAACGTCGTGGTGATTCCGCTGACGCCGTGGCTCCAACTGCGGTTCGGCCGCCGGGAGTACTATGCGGCCTCGATCATCGGCTTTACGATCGCCTCGGTCCTCTGCGGCGTCTCCACCTCCTTCACGGAGCTGGTGTTCTGGCGCGTGGTGCAGGGGATCTTCGGCGGCGGGCTGATCTCGACATCACAGGCGATTCTCCAAGAGACCTATCCTCCCGCGGAGATCGGCAAGGGACAGGGGATCTTCGCCTTGGGCGTCGTGATCGGGCCGACCATCGCGCCCACCCTGGGCGGGATCATCACCGATCAGCTCTCCTGGCGTTGGGTATTCTTCATCAACATCGTTCCCGGCGTGTTGGCAACGTTGCTGACGCTGCTCTTCCTGCGCAACCCGGAGCACCCCCGTCGCCTCCCGGTGGACATTCCAGGGATCGCGCTCTTGGCCGCCGGCATTGGCTCGTTGCAATACGTGCTGGAGGAAGGAGAGCGTAAGAACTGGTTCGCGGACGGGGGGATCACCTTCTTCGCTGCCGTGGCCGTGCTGGGAACGCTGGCATTCGTTGTCTGGGAGCTGTTCTACGCCAAACAGCCGATCGTCGATCTGACGATCCTCAAGAACCGGGGCGTCGCGGCGGGATCACTGCTCGGCATGACGCTTGGTATCAGTCTCTACGGCTCGATCCTCATCCTGCCGCAGTTCGTGCAGTCGATCCTTGGCTTTACGGCCACGCTCTCCGGAGACCTCATCATGGTGCGAGCGGCCGCGATCGGAGTCCTGACGCCGGTTGCCGCGGTGCTGGTCATGCGCGGCAGGATCGATATGCGTTGGGTGATCGGCGGAGCGTTCGTCCTGGTTGGGGTCGCAAATATCATGCAGGCGTTGGTAACGACCACGAGCACGAGCTTCTGGGAGTTTGCCCCGATGCTGATCTTGGGCGGCGTGGGACTCTCCCAGCTCTTCGTGCCGCTCTCCGTGGCGATCTTCGGCTCGGCGCCGCCAAGAGACACGCCGAAGGTCTCTGCGTTCTTCAACTTGGCGCGCCAGCTCGGCGGCTCGATCGCGACGGCCGTGCTCGTGACGATTCTCGACCGGCGCGACGCTTTCCATTACGCCGCGCTGGCGGGTACCGCCACGCTGCATCATCTGCCGGTCGCCGGCTACCTCACCCACGCCTCGCCGCCGGCGTTGTACGATCTCGTCGCTCGTCAAGCGATGACGATGGCCTTTGCCGATACGGCCTGGTGGACGGCGGTCATCTCGATCGCCCTGGCCCCGTTGGTTTTCCTGATGCGCCGCCCGCGCGGCGGCATGCCGGCGATGGTGGGCGAGTGAGGCGCGCTAGGGAGCCGCAAGCAGCGATGCTGCCGCGCGATCGACCAGCCAGGTCAACGCTCCGCCGGCTGGCTGCACGATCTGCACCGGTGTGAGACTTGGATCGACGGGGCCTTCCAACGCGCGTTGGAGGGCCTCCGCCTTCTCGGCGCCGGCGGCGGCGATGACCACGCGGCGCGCGCGGTTGATGATGCGTGGAGTCATCGTCAGGCGGTAGGCGCCGAACTTCGGGACGAAGGGTGCTGCTACCAACAGACGCTGCTCCCCCACGGGCGAGGTTCCAGGGAAGAGTGACGCGGTATGCCCGTCCGGGCCCATGCCCAGCATCACGAGATCGAGCACGGGATCATCGCCCAAAGCGTCGCGCAGCACGCTTGCGTATTCGTCGGCGGCTTGCTGGGGGGCGAGTTCGCCTCGCATGCGGTGCACGTGCTCCGTTGGGATCGCCACCTGCGAGAGCAGCGCGCGGTTGGCCATACCGTAGTTCGACTGCGGATCCTCCGGCGGCACGCAGCGCTCGTCGCTGAAGAAGACGGAGAGCCGCTCCCACTCCACCTGCGAGCGGCGCGGCTCTTGTGCCAGGAGCGCGAACGCGGCTTTAGGCGTCGTGCCGCCGGAGAGCGCGACGGCGAAGCCGCCATGGCGCGCGATGGCTTTGCCGGCGTCGGCGATGAAAAGGTCGGCAAGCGTAGCCCAGAGCGCGCGCTCGTCGGCCACGACACGCAGATCGCCGCGCACGTGCGATGCGCTCACCCCGCGGCCAGGCGGGCGGCTAGCGTCAGTGCCTGGGGGAAAGCGGGATCTGCACCCAGGCCGTAGAGCGCCTCGCGCACCAGAACGTCCAGGGTGCGAGCCATCAACGGCTCGCAGCGGCTGCGTTGCTCCTTCGGCGATTCCACGCTGAGGCAGACGCCGCCCTTCCCTTCCAGACTCGCGGAGAAGGTGAGGACGTCGGTACGCAGGCGTATGCTGCGCACCGCATCCTGCGTGCTCTCGCGGTGATGCGCGAACGAGACGTCGGCACCCGCGGCGGTGCGCAGGCAGCGTGCATGTTCCGGCACCGTGTAGCCGAGCTGGACACCGATCCAGCCGGCCATCAGCGCAGCTTCGCCGATCGAGCCGCCGACGATCTCGATCGCCTCGAGGCGCTCGAGCGCCGCGGCGCGCTCCGGGGCGTCGAAGAGGCGCGCGGCCATCTCACGCCACGGCGCATCGCGCAGCCACGCCAGATCCCACAGGTAGGGGTGCGGTTGACGTGAGAGCATGCGATCGAGCGCGACAAGACCGGCAGCGGCGTCGCCGGCGAGCGCGGTGTCGACGACGATGCGCTTGGTCAATGCGCGAAGACCACGGAAGAGAGGCC
>SCQY01000252.1 GCA_004298665.1 bacterium
CCACAGAAACCACAGCCCCGCTCGCGGGCCGAGGGATCGAGGACCCCTCCGCGATATTCCTGCCTTTGATGCGAGAGCCGGATGGCGGGCGGGAACGCGGTATCTCCCTAGCGAGCATCTTCTTGCTCGTGGGGATCGTGGCTGTCGCGATCGCGACGGGCTTCGTCGCCTATGCCGTGATCCGCGACAATCGCGCTGCGCTGGTCGAAACCTATCAGGTCCGTCTCGACCTGCAAGAGGCCCAGACGCTGATCGCCGAGGAGCAGACCGGCGTTCGCGGCTATGCCGCAACGGGGGAGCGCCTCTTCATCGACCCCTACCGTAGGGCGGACGTGCAACTGCACGGGCTGCTGGAACGGCTGCGGGCGCACACGCGGCGGGACCTCTTGAGCCCCTTGGCCGCCGACATCGAAGACGTTGAGGCGACCCACAGGCGCTGGCTGGCCCTCGTCGTCAGCCCCCTGCTTGCCGACCCCGGCGCGGCGGTAGCCGCGCAACTCGAACTCAAAGGCAGCCGGCTCGTTGCCCACATGCGTGCCGACCTCAACGCCGCGCAAGGGGTAGCGGAGGCGGCGGCCGAGCAGACGCAGGCCACCGTAGCGCTCTCCGTGTTCGTCTCAATCGCGGTGATCGTCTTCTTCGTCGTCGCACTGGGCGCCGTGGCGACCCGGCTCGAGTACTTGCGTTTCGCCAAGGAGCGTATGCTGCGCGCCCAGATCGACGAACGGAATCTGGCGCTCGAACGCTCGAACGCATCGCTCCAGGAGTTCGCCTACGTCGCCTCGCACGACTTGCAAGAGCCGCTTCGCACGGTGGCGAGCTTCACCCAGTTGCTGCAGCGGCGGTACGGTGCCCGCTTGGATAAAGATGCCGATGAGTTCATCGCGTTTGCCGTGGACGGAGCCCGGCGCATGCAAGAGCTCATCAACGACATCTTGGAGTACTCGCGGGTTACGACCCACGGCAAACCGCTGGCCGCCGTCGACCTCCAGAGCGCACTCGATCGCGCGCTAGCCAATCTGCGCTCGACGATCGACGAGCGTAACGCCGTGATCGACGCGGCGCGCATGCCGATCGTGCTGGGCGACGAGAGCCAGTTGACGCAGCTGCTGCAGAATCTCCTCTCCAACGCGCTGAAGTACGGCGCGCGGGAGCATCCGAAGATCGTCGTGCGCGCTATGCGCTCGGACGGCGAGTGGACGATCTCCGTCCACGACAACGGTATCGGCATCGCCTCGGAGTATCACGAGCGCATCTTCCGCATCTTCCAGCGCCTCCACTCGCGCGGGGAGTACAGCGGAACGGGCATTGGCCTGGCGATCTGCAAGAGCATCGTCGATCGTCACGGCGGGCGCATCTGGGTCGATTCGGAAGAAGGCAAGGGAGCCGCGTTTTCGTTCACGCTGCGTGCCGCCACGGGCGGAGACTGGGTACAATGAACGTCGACACCATCGAGGTACTGCTCATCGAGGACAGCCCCTCCGACGCTCGCCTGACACAGGAGGCGTTCAGAGACGGCAAGATCCGCAACAACCTGTCCGTGGTGATGGATGGGGCGGAGGGCCTGGCCTACCTGCATCGCGAGGGCGCATATGCCGGCGCGTCGCGCCCCGATCTCGTGCTCCTGGACCTCAATCTCCCCAAGGTGGATGGGCGTGAGGTGCTCCGCAGGATCAAGACCGATCCCCAGCTTCAATCGATTCCCGTCGTGATCCTCACGACGTCGGAGGCCGAGGAAGACGTGGCCAAAGCCTACGAATACCATGCGAACTGCTATATCCGTAAACCAGTCGATCTCGCCCGCTTTCTCGAGATCGTCTCGGCAATCGAGAACTTCTGGCTGACGGTGGTCAAGTTGCCCCCGAATGCCGCTTGATACTTGGGAGCAACCATCATGCGCGTGCTGCTCATCGAGGACAACCCAGCGGACGCGGCCCTCGTGCGCGCCTATCTCGGCTCGGTAGAGCCGCCCGTCGAAGCGTCCCATGCGTCCCGCCTGACCGATGGCGTGGCCCGCTTGAGGGGCGAGGAGTACGACGTCGTCCTGCTGGACATGTCGCTGCCCGATTGCCAGGGAATCGAGTCGATCGTCCGCCTACGCAGCGTGGTTCCCAACCAGGCAATCGTCGTCTTGAGCGGCCACGAAGACGAGGACCTGGCGACCGCGGCCGTCCACGCGGGGGCGCAGGATTATCTCGTCAAAGGACATGTCGACGAGTTGATCCTGCGCCGCTCTCTGCGCTATGCCGTGGAGCGTCAGCAGCTGCTGGACCGCCTGGCTGCCAGCGAGGCGCATCTTCACGAGGAAAACGTCCTCTTGCGCCAGCTCAGCGAGGAGGCGGGGATTCTCTTCGGAGCACGAGACGCTGCAGCGATCGGCACGATGCTGTCCGCGCAAGCGCAACGCCTCTCGGGCGGCAGCGCCGCACTCTACCACGTGCGCCGCCTTCGCGAGCGTTCGTTCGCGGAGGATGAGCGCGGCAACCCCGCGGATGCTTTCGTCAGCCAAGCCTGCGAAATGCCGCACAGCATCTTGCGCCAGGACGCCCGCCGGCTCGTGCTGCCTATCGCCGGAAGCGATGGTTGCGCGTGCTGCCTGATCGACGTGCGGCCGGCTGAGGGACGCGCGTTTCACGATAGCGACATCTTTGCCTTCGAGCTGCTGCGCCACGACGCGGCGATCGCCCTTCAGAACGTCGCTCTGCTTGGGGAACTGCAGGAGCAGCGCGCAAGCGTCATCCGCCTCAATCAGTTCAAAGACGACCTCATCGCGGTGCTGGCACACGATTTCAAGGGGCCCCTCACGACGATCGTCGGATATGCGGACATGCTGGAAGATCGTCTGCTCGAGGAGAACCGCACGCTCGACGCCGTCAAGGCCATTCGCGACGCCGCAATGCGCTTGGCTGGACTGGCCAATGACACGCTCAGCCTCTCGCGCATAGAGCAAGGAGAGCTGCCTCTGCACGAGGCGGTCTTGGACGTCGGGGCGCTAACGACGCAAGTCGTTGAGTCGCTGCGCGGTCAGCGAGAGATCGAGTTGGTGGTCGAAGGCGACGACCTGCGGGTGTTGGGCGATGCGGCACGCCTGCGCCAAGTCTTTGAAAACATCGTAGGCAATGCCATCAAGTACTCGCCTCCCGGCCAGCCGATCACCGTCCGTGCGGCCGGCGACGGCGAGTCGATCCGTGTCTGCGTGACCGATCGCGGCATCGGCGTCCCCTCGGAGGAAATCGGCTTTCTCTTCGAGCGCTTCAGCCGCGCCTCCAATGCCAGGCGCTCGTCGGTCAAGGGCTCCGGGCTCGGGCTCTACCTGGCCAACGTCATCGCACAGCGCCACGGCGGGCGCATCGAAGTCGAGAGCCAGGTTGGAAGCGGAAGCACGTTCACGGTCGTTCTGCCGTACCTGAGTGACCGGGAGCGCAGTCGTCATGCGTTCCTGCGCGTGCTCGCCGTCACCGAGGATCGCGACCTGGGATCGTTTCTCATCCACGAGCTGCGCCGTAACGGCTATGCCGCGCGCCTGGCCCGCAGCGCTGCCCATGCGATGACGCATCTCGATGTCGAAGAATTCGACGTGCTGATCATCGACCGCGAGACGATTCAGCAAGCTGTGCACGAGCACGTCGCAGAGCGGG
This sequence comes from bacterium, assembly GCA_004298665.1. Classification (GTDB taxonomy): domain Bacteria; phylum Vulcanimicrobiota; class Vulcanimicrobiia; order Vulcanimicrobiales; family SCRA01; genus SCRA01. Next base: position 3,639 of record SCQY01000252.1, read on the forward strand.
AGATGCCCCCTGTGATGATCGGCATCGGCGGAGAACCCGCCGGCGCCGAGGACGGCCATCTCTGGGAAGCTCAGCTGCCGCGGCTGTTCATGAGCGCAGACCTGGTGGCCGCTCTGGAGCGCGCGGCGCAGACGCGGCTCGAGGTTTCCAGCGCACCGTGATACCTTCGACCGCCTGCTCCGCCGCCTCCAGACTAGAGCGCGGCGACCGTCGTGCCGGGAAAGTAAAATGAGAGAATCTGCGCAGCCGTGCCGCCGCGCAGCGCCATGCCGCGGGCGCCCCATTGGCACAGCCCCACGCCGTGTCCCCAGCCCGCGCCCTCGATCATCGCCAGCGGCCCGTTCTTCGGCGGCGCGGGCGGCGGGGCCGGGGAGGGATCGTCGAAGGCCGGATCGGGTTGGAGCCGATCAGGCGAGCCGGCGATCTGCATCCGGTGGATCAGCGTCGAGCGTACGACGCTCGTACCGAGATGATTGCGAAAGGCCTTCGCCTCGATATCGCGCTGCCCGCCCTGGCCCTGCACGGCGATCCGCTTGGCGCGCCCGGAGTTGTCGAGGTCCAGCGGCACGAGCGTGCTGATCTCGCCGATCGAGGCGATCGCGGGGCCCAGGCGCTCGCGCAGCGACTCCTCGCTGACGTAGGAGCGCCAGCGATAGTGCGGCGAGCCTGCGCAGTACGGATCGGCTACGCCGCCGAGATAGGGAATCTCTTCGCCCCACAGCGCGCCCGCGCTCTCCGTGTGGCCTCCGCAGCATGACGAGAAGAATGCTGCGGCGAGGCCGTTGCCGTACCATAGCACCTGGTTGTGCGTTTGATAGACGGCATCATTGCCGGATGCGGATTCGGCATTGACACCGCCGTAGACTTGATCGGCCGTGGTGGCGTAGACGTCGAAGGCGTGGGCGGCGTCCTTGCGGCGCCCGAGCGCATAGCTGCGTGAGATGATCGCATGCGCCTGAAGCACCGCCGCGGGCCACTTCGGAGAGATCTCGCGGCCCAGCACGCCCAGGACGTAGAGATCGATCGGCAGCTGATTGACGACCGTCAGGCCGCCCTCGTCAGGGAAGAGCAGCAGACGCCCGCGATAGGGGCGGCCTCCGACCCGCAACGGAGCATCGCCGGAGGCCTCGACGATCGCTCCGCCGGAGCTGCGCGCCAGCGCGCTCGCATCAAAAGTACGGCTCTGCCCCGGCCCCGCGCGGAAGATCGGCGTGGTGCTCCCTGCTCCATCGTAGACGGCGAAGCCCCCCAAGGCCGCCAGCTCAATCGAGGGCCTGGCGCGCAGCAGCAAGACGCGGATGGTATCGCCGGGGAGCGGGCGGATCGAGATCGGCGGAGGCGACGCGCCCGGCTGCCCGTTGTCGTCATCTCCCGGGACGATGCCGCCCGTCGCCCTAGCCGCATGCGGAAGCGCGAGCGCCGCCGCCATGCCGGCGGCACCCCGGATCAGCATCCGCCGGTTGAGCCTCATGCCTTGGTCTTCGGCAGCTTCCTGACCGGCCCTAGTTTGGCGAGTGCAACTTCGCCCGGGGTGCGGTGGGTAGAAGTGATCATGCAAGCGCGATCCATCGAGACCATCGTGCCGGCGCCCCAGTTCGAGGAGGGCGGCGGATTCATCGTGCACCGGCCGTTTCCGACGGCGCAGATCGATCACGTCGATCCCTTTCTCTTGCTCGACGAGATGGGCCCCGTCACCTACGGCAAGGGCGAGGCGATCGGCGCCCCCGATCATCCGCACCGTGGCTTCGAGACCGTGACGTATCTGCTTGCCGGAGAGATGCAGCACCGCGACTCGGCCGGTCACGCCGGAGCGCTGCGCCCTGGGGACGTGCAGTGGATGACGGCCGGCGCCGGTGTGGTGCATTCGGAGATGCCTTCCGACGCGATGATGCGCGACGGGGGCGCAATGCACGGTTTCCAGATCTGGGTCAACCTGCCGCGTGCCGATAAGATGACGCGCCCGCGCTACCAGGAGATTCCCGGCGAGCGCATCCCTTCGTGGCGCAGTGCTGACGGCCGCGCGAGCGTCAAGGTCATCAGCGGCGACGTCGAGTCGACCCGTGCGGTGATCGAGACGCACACACCGATCGTCTTCCTCCATCTCACGCTGGAGCCCGGGGCGAGCTTTACGCAACCGATCGCGGCAGGCTTCAACGCCTTTGCGTTCATCTTCGAAGGTGCGCTGGAAGCGGGCGGAAGTACCGGCGTCGTGCGCCCACATGCAGCGGCCATCTTCGGGCACGACGGCGATGCCGTCACGTTGCGCGCCGCGCAAGGCCACGAGGCGCTGCAAGCGCTGCTGCTGGCGGGAAAGCCGATCGGCGAGCCCGTCGCGCGCTACGGCCCCTTCGTGATGAACACGCGCCAAGAGATCACCCAGGCCTTCGATGATTTCCAGTCCGGACGCATGGGCCACATCCCAGC
>SCQY01000253.1 GCA_004298665.1 bacterium
TACCGACGCCGGACTCCATGACGAGATCAGGCGACGCCACCGGCAACCTCCTCGCGAATCGGGTCGTAACCGTCGCGCTCGATGCGGTCGGCGAGGTCGGCTCCTCCTTGCTTGACGATGCGCCCATCCATCATCACGTGGACGCTGTCGGGGCGCAGGTACTGGAGGATGCGCGGGTAGTGCGTGATGACCAGCAGGCCCGTCTCGGAGTTCGCGGAACGCACGGCGTTCACGCTCTCGCCGACGGCCCGCAGTGCATCGACGTCGAGGCCTGAGTCCGTTTCGTCGAGGATGGCGTACTTCGGCTGAAAGACGGCCATCTGCAGCATCTCTAAACGCTTCTTCTCACCACCGGAGAAGCCGTCGTTGACATAGCGTGAAACCACCGAGGTGTCCATGCCCAAGAGCTGCATCTTCTCGGTGACCAGCTTCTTGAATTTGGCTGGTGGCAGCACGTCGTCGGGGCGCAGTGCCGTGCGCGCACCGCGCAGGAAGTTTGCCACGCTTACGCCGGGGATCGCCGCCGGGTATTGGAATGAAAGGAAGAGGCCGGCACGCGCGCGCTCGTGGGGGCGCAGAGCCAGCAAGTCGCTTCCGTCGAGCGTGGCGCTCCCGCCGGTGATGGTGTACTTGGGATGGCCCGTCAAGGCGAACGACAGGGTGGATTTTCCCGAGCCGTTGGGGCCCATCAGGGCATGCACCCGGCCAGGCTCGACCGTGAGGTCGATCCCCTTCAGAATTTCTTTCGATTCGACCGAGACCCGCAGGCCGCGGACGATCAAGCCCTTCTCCAACTCAGGAATCCTCTCGCGTGGCAAACAACGATGTGGGACGTGCGCCTCCAAGTCTACCGAGCGGCTTGGGGAAAGTCAAGGAGACCCTGGTTTTTCTTCCGGCGGCTATGGTATACTGCGCTCGGGGACGCGCGGCGACCGTGCGTGATAGAGATTATCGTGGAATCCGAAGAGCGTTTTTTTCAGAGCACCCGCGGGAAGATCGTGGAGAGCCTCGGACGCACCGGGGGCGCGACGGCCCGTGAGATCGCCGCAGAGCTTGGGCTGACCCCCAACGCGGTGCGGCAGCAGTTGTCGACGCTCGTCATGGAAGGCCTGGTCCAGACACGCCCGACCCGTCGCGGCCCCACCAAACCAACGCTGCTCTATCATTTGACGCAGAAGGCGGAGCGGCTCTTCCCGCAGCGCACGGACCAGCTGCTCCATCTCGTGCTCAGTCAGATTGCCGACGACGACGGGGACGAGCGCATCAATGATCTCTTCCGCAGCATCGGCAAGCGCTCCGCGGAGAAGTTTCGCTCGCGCCTGGAAGGGAAGGACTATGCCGGGAAGGTCCACGAACTGGCGGCGATCCTCCGCGAGCAGGGCGTCATCGCCGACGTCGAGCAGCGCGCTGACGGAAAGCTCGTGCTTCGCGAGCACAACTGCCCCTTCGCCGGCTCGGTGAGGAACCATCCCGAAGTCTGCACGCTGATTCACACGGTTATGGACGAGCTGCTCCCCGGAGAACAGAACCACACCACGTCCTTCGCCAAGGGGGACGACGTCTGCACCTTCGAGCTCACCGCTGACGTAGCCGAAACGGCAGCCGAGGCGGTCAAGATGGGACGATCATGAACTACGCCAAGTTCCAGGAACTCGTGACTGCCCGCGAAGGCTTCCGAGCGATGGACGATGCTACCGCGACGGGAGAATATTTCAGCGACTCCTGCGGCGACCTCTACACGTTCTATCTGAAGGTGGGACGCGGAGAAGTCATCGAGGACATCTCCTATTTCACCACGGGCTGCGGCTTCGGCACGGCCACCTGCAGTCTGCTCGTGGAGATGGCGCGCGGCAAGACCGTAGCCGAGGCGGCGCAGATCGACGAGAGCACGCTCAACGCTGCGCTGGGCGGCTACCCCGAGAAGAAGAAGGACTACCCCGAGCGCTCGATCGCCGCGCTGCGTAACGCGATCGAGAACTATCGCGCCAAGGGCGGTGCGCAAACTGCCGGCGCGCCGGCGGACTGGACGACGCCGCTGCCCGTTGACCCTGCCCCCGCGGCACAGGCGACGACCGAAGAGCTCAAGAACGGGCCGCGCGTCTTCCATGACGGCGGGAAACTCACCATCAAGCTGGGCTCGATCACCTAAGCAGAGCGGCGTTCGCCTCCGTGCGATGATAGCCGACGTCGGAGAACAGCGGCGAAGAGATCAGCAGATCGGCCGAGCGACGGTTGCAGGCGATCGGGATGTCATGCAGCACCGCCAGGCGCAGCAGCATCTTCACGTCTACGTCGTGGGGCTGGGGCGTCAGCGGATCCCAGAAGAAGAAGACGACGTCGATGCGCCGCTCAGCGATCATCGCCCCCACTTGGGCGTCGCCGCCCATTGGGCCCGAGAGCAGCAAGTTGATCGGCAGGTCGAGATGCTTGAGCACGGTCTGCCCGGTCGTGGCAGTGGCAAAAAGCGTGCACTGCGCCAGTGTCCCGCGATTGAAGGAGGCCCATTGGGCCATCTCTTCCTTGCAGCGGTCGTGAGCGATCAAGACGACGGATAGGCGTTCCATGGATCCCATCCTACCCTTGTTGTCTTAACGATACCTCAAGCGTACATCACCGTTCCTGGAGAAAGGGATTGTGCAGGCGCTCGCGCCCGATGGTCGTCTTCGGGCCGTGGCCGGGATGGACGATCGTCCCATCGGGGAGTGCCAGCAAGCGCTCGCGCAGCGATGCGAGAATGCGCTCCATGTTGCCGCCCGGCAGATCGGTTCGCCCGATGCTGCCGAAGAAGAGCGTGTCGCCCGTGAAGGCCAGGTGCTCGCCTTCATGCTGCGTCAAGAAGGTGCAGCTGCCGGGCGTGTGCCCCGGCGTGTGGAGCACCTCGAGCGCCACGTTTCCCGCGCGGATCACGTCGCCGTCGGCGAGTTCACGATCGATAGCGATCACGCGCGGCACCTCAATCCCCAACCACGCCGCCTGTATCGCCAATTCACGATAGAGCGGAAGATCGTCCGAATGGAGCGCTCCTTCCGCGGCTGTACGCTCCTTGAGCTCCGCCAGCGCGCCGATATGATCGATGTGAGCATGCGTGTGGAGCAGAACGCGCGCACGCAGTCTATGGCGCTCGAGCGCGGCGACGACGCGCTCGCTTTCGTCTCCGCCGTCGATCACGATCGCCTCGCCGCTAACTTCGTCGCCGAAGATCGTGCAGTTGCACTGCAGCGGGCCGACCACGAGCTGTTCGAATATCACCGTGAGGAACCTAGTCGATGCGCGCGGCGACGCCCACGCCGTCTCCGACCGGGATGATCGTGGCGTCGAGCTGCGGGTGGTTGAGGAAGACGTGGTTGAAGCGGCGGATAGCTTTGGTTGGCGCGTCGTCGTCCGGACGCTCGGCCGCTCCAGCGCGCCCGTGCCACAGCAGGTTGTCGACGACTACCAGGCCCGAGAGTTTCAACAAGGGCACGGCGTAGTGAAGGTAACCCTCGTACTCTTCTTTGATGGCATCGATGAAGACGATGTCGAGATTACGCTGCTGAAAGGCCGGCAGCACCTCGAGTGCCGGCTGATTGATGATCTCGACGCGTTCGCTTACGCCCGCTCGCTCGAGAAAGGAGACGGCGAGCTTCGTGCGTTCGATGTCCGGGTCGATGGTCCAGATCTTTCCCGCCGGCGGCATGGCCTGGGCCATCCAAAGCGTGGAAAAGCCGTAGGCCGTTCCCAGCTCCAAGATACGGTTAGCTTGCATGCAGTGGACGAGCGTCGAGAGCAAGCGTGCCGAGGCGCGGTCGAGGATGGGTACACCGTCAGCATGGCCTCGTTGCTCGAGCTCCAGCAATAGCGCGGGCGGCTCGCGGTGCAGGCGTTGGAGGTAGGCGAGATCGTCCGACACGTCACACTCCTTTGATGCGTACCGCCCGGCGTTGGCGCAAGAACGGGAGAAATCCTGGCGGCGCAGGAAGCGTGCGCGAGCGGCGAGTAGGAGACTTCCACGTCATAACGAGAGCAAGAGAGGACGGCATATGGCACTGCTGACGAAAGAAACCTACACGGCGAAGAAGTGGTCCTACACAGAGCTGCACGGCATGTCCGAGAAGACGGTCGGCATGCATTTCGGATTGTACGAAGGGTACGTCAAGAATACGAACCTGCTCAACGAGCAGATCTCCGAGTTGATCGCAGCCAACGGCAGTAAGGGCTCCGACCCGAAGTTTGCGGAGCTCCAGCGGCGTCTCGGATTCGAGTACAGCGGAATGCGCCTGCATGAGTATTACTTCGACAACCTGACGCCTAGCGGCTCGGGGAAGCCCGGGAGCAAGCTTTCTGCGGCGATCTCGTCGAGCTTCGGCGACTTCGAGAAGTGGAAGTCTGAGTTCTTCGCGATCGGCGGCATGCGCGGCGTCGGCTGGGCGATCCTCTACCAGGATCCCACCAACGGCTGGCTCACCAACGCCTGGGTCACGCTGCATCAAGAGGATGCCCTGGTCGGCTTCAACCCGGTGCTGGTCATGGACGTCTGGGAGCATGCCTATCTTCTGGACTACAAGCCGTCGGAGCGCGGCAAGTACATCGAGGCGTTCTACGCTAACATCGACTGGAATGCGGTCGAGCGGCGCCTGAGGTGAACGCGGGGGCGGCGCTTCGGCGCCGCCCTACGCCCGCGTCGCAAGGAGGACGATCGTGAATACGCTGCGCCTCTTCCCCCTGGGATCCGTGTTCTTTCCCGGTGCGACGATGAACATCCACGTTTTCGAAGAGCGCTACCGGCGCATGGTGCGCGAGTGCGTCGAGGACGATGCTCCGTTCGGTATCGCGTTGGTTCGCGAAGGCACCGAGGTGGGCGATCCGTCCTGCAATCCCCATTCGATCGGCACGGAAGCGCGCATCATGCGCTGCGATCCGCTGCCCGAAGGGCGTTTCCTGCTGGACGTGCGCGGAGAGCGGCGCTTCAGCATCGTGCGCCTGCTCGCGCGCGAGCCGTATCTCTTGGCCGAAGTGGAGTACTTGGCCGAGCCGCCGCCCACTGCCGCCGCCGGAGAACTGGTGGCGCGAGCGCGGGCCGGCCTGCCCGCCTACGTAGATCTCCTGGCGAAGATGGCCAACGTGCAGCTCGACATGCCCGATCTCCCCGACGATCCCGTTGTGGCCTCATACGTCATCGCGCAGACGCTCCAGACCAATGATGCCGCCAAGCAGCGCCTGCTCGAGGTCTCTCGCGCCGACGAGCGCTTACGCGCTGAGTTGGCCGTGCTGCAGCGCGCCACTGCGGCGCTGGAGCGCATCGCCGCGCAGCGCGAGAGCGCGGCGCGCGGCGAGCCGACGACGAGCGGCAAGCGCAAAGATCAAGAGCGCCTGTTCGGCGTCTACTTCTCCCCGAATTAGGGGCCTGTCGGGTTATGGCACGGCGTGCTGCTGGGAATGAATCGCCCGAAGTCGAGGAGAGCGCGAGGGCGCAGAGCGGCGTTCTGTAACCGAGCGCACGACGACGAGGTCGGGTGATTTCATCCCAGCCCTTCGGGTTGCGGGCGGCACGGACCGGCGGCTTCATCGCTCGTCGCTCAAATGACGCTGCCATTCAGCGCTCCTCGCTTCTTGCCGGCGGCCCGTGGCGCCTCGCAACAGCGCGCGGTGCCATAACCCGACAGGCCCCTAAGAGCGTTCGGCGGCGGCGATCACGTTGCGCATCAGCGCCACGTTGGTCACGGGCCCGACGCCGCCCGGCACGGGGGTGATGGCCCCGGCGACGCGTGCGACCTCCTCGTAGGCGACATCACCTTTGAGCACGCCGTTGACGACGGTGGTTCCGACATCAACGACGGTCACTCCCGGTGAAACCATCTGCGCGGTGATCAAGCCGGGAACGCCGGCGGCTACCACCAGCACTTCCGCTTCACGCGTGTGCCGCGCGAGATCCGTCGTGGCGATGTGGCAGGTCGTCACCGTGGCATCGGCGGCCAGCAGCAGCAGCGAGACAGGGAGGCCCACGACGACCGAACGTCCGACGACCACGGCGCGCTTTCCGCGCACTGGCCAGGCGGGCGACGCTTCCAGCAGCAGCATGACCGCTTGCGGGGTCGCGGGCACGAAGAGCGGATCGTGGCCGTAGGCCAGACGCCCCTGATTGGCGGGGTTGGTGGCGTCGACGTCCTTGCGTTCCGGGATGGACGGCGCGATGCGTTCGATCCGGAGATGACGCGGCAGCGGCTGGTGCAGGAGGACGCCGTGGATCGAAGGATCCTCGCCCAAGACCTGCAGGCGCCGCTGTACGCGCTCTTCCGCGGCGTCGGCCGACATCTGCTCGAGATCGACCTCGATGCCGATCTTCGCCCCGAGTTTCAGGAGCGAGCGGGCGTAGGCCAAGCTGGATTCGTCTTCGCCCACCATCTCCACAACCAGACGCGGCGCGTTGCCTGCTTCCCGTAAGCTTTCGGCACGTCGTGTCAGGTCGGCGGTCAGCTCGCGCGCCAGGGCGCGGCCGTCGAGGAGGGTGGCGGTGATCTCCAACTGCATACTCCGAGGGGTGAAATGGCGGCATTGCCTTCTGGAGCATGTGGGCGGGACCCTGGCCGAGAGGCAAGAAGGCTGTACGATGGAGATGACGACGCTCGTTGGACGGGCCGCCCCGGCATTCACCCTTCCGGCCAGTGACGGCGCGGAGATCGCGCTCGAAAGCCTGCGGGGGATGCCTGTGGTGCTGGCGTTCTTCCGCGGCACCTGGTGACCGCGCTGCCGTAAGCAGCTCGTGGAGTTGCAGCAGGCCGCGCAGGAGTGGAACGCGCGCGGCGTCAGGGTCCTGGGCGTGGTGGGGCAGCGTTCGGAGCCGGTCCAGCGCCTTCGCACCAAGCGGGGCATCGCTTTCCCGATCCTCATCGACGCCGACCGCGCGGTGATCAAGCGCTTCGGCGTTTATCACCGCTTGGGCATCGACGCGATCAACATCGCGCGTCCAGCCGTCTTCGTGCTCGACGCGCAGGGCGTCGTGCGCTGGCAGCACGTCGCGCGCAATCAACTGGATCGTCCATCGGTCGCGCAGATCGACGCCGCCCTTGCGCTCGCGGCGGAGCGCCGGCGCGCTTAGACGCGATAGGCCGCCCAGACTAGCCCGAGCGCGAGTTGGAGCGTCTCGCCGCGCATTCCCGCCGATGCCGCGGCATCGATGGGATCGCGCCCGCGCAAGGAGAGCAGGTTTCCGGCCGGCGTTCCATGGTGCTCCGCGGCGAGGGTGCAGGCTACCGCCACGGTTGCAGGGGTCGCGTTCGCGGCGCGCATCTGCGCCAGCGTTGGTGCGGCGACGCCGAATTGGTGCCCCAAGAGTTTCTGGAAGGCGGCGTAGCGCGCGGGTGTCGCATCGGGCAGCAGCGTGACGATGCGCCCTAGCAGCGTGCGCGCTTGGGACTGGTTGACGAGATTCGCGGATGCGTCCGCGGCGCGTGCCGAGGTGACGAACGCGGCTTGCGCGGCGCGGGCCAGAGGGAGAAGGCGGTCGAGGTCACTCTGCGCGAGATCGCCGTGCGGATAGTGTTTGACGTCGCCGAAGGCCTGCATGTAGCGGTCGATGGCCGCGGAGTTCGCGTAGGCCACGGCAAGCGATCCGCGCGCGGCATCGACCGCGCGCAGCAGACCCGCGGTGCCGGCCGCCACGCCGCCGACGATGCTCTGCGCGTGCGAGAGCAGAAGGCTGCTGTTGGAGTTCGGGTGCGCAATCTGATCGCGCAGGTCGTTGAGTACCTTGAGGTTGTCGTCGAGGATCGCGGGTGCCTGGTCGAAGGTATCGGTGGCTTCGTCGAACAGATGGTTGGTATCGCGTACAAGCTTCAGCTGTTCGTAGAGCAGCGTGGCCAGGCGCGAGTCGTCGCTCACCCCGGCGATGCCGCCCGCCTCGTCCATCGGGATGTCGTAATCGAGCTGACCGAGATGTGCGTCGAGCGCGTCTGCATCCTTGCGCCCGTCCTTGATGCGTGCCTCGACGTCGTCTTTCGCGGCCTTCAACCGCGCCTGGACGGCATCGAGTTGGGCTATGAGCGCAACCGTATCGACATGGGGAGAAGCGATGGGAGCGGCGTTGTCTTGGGCCAGCGCCTGCGCGCGCGGATCGTTGCCCAGCGGAACCAGCGTCTGCTGGGCGAGACCGGCATAGCCAAGTGCCATCTGCGACCGCGCCAGGCCCAAGCGCGCGCCGGCGTTGCTGGGATCGCTCGCGATGATGCGGGCGAGGGCGGCTTGCGCGTAGGCGTAGCGCCCCTCGTCGAGATCGTGGAGTGCAGCTGCCGTGGCCTGGACGGTGCTGCGATTGCCGATCGGCGGATAGCCCTCGAGGTGGGCGACGCGGTCAGCCGAACCGGGGTGCGTCTCGAAGTAGCGCGAGAAGATGCCGCCGGATTTCTGCTCGATGGATCCAAGACGCGCCATGAAGTCCACCATCGTCTGCGGATCGTAGTTGGCCTCCGCCATTAGCTTCAGGCCATATTCGTCGGCCTTGAGCTCGTGATAGCGGCTGACCTTGAGCAGATAGAGACCGGCGGCGAGATCGCCGAAGCGGCTGACCAGCGGGGAGAAGAACTTGAAGATCGTGAGCAGCGTGTTGGCGCCCTTGACTTCCTCGTACATCTTGGTGATGTGGTACTGCTCTTCGTGGCCCAGCTCGTGTCCCAGCACGGCGGCCATCTCGTCGTCGTCCTGCACGAAGTTGAGCATCCCTTTGGTAATGTAGATCGTGCCGCCGGGGAGCGAGAAGGCATTGGGCGTCTCGCTATCGAGGATCCGCACGCGGTAGGGGATGTCGCGTCGTACCGTATGCGGCGTGAGGCTCACGAAGACGCGTTCGACCCATGCCGTCAAGAGCGGGTCGTCGTCGACGCTGCCGATCTGCTCCTCGATCGCGCGCTCGACGCGCTGCCCGAACTGCACCTCCCGCTGCGAGCTCATCGCAACGGCCGGCAGCGGAGCCAGCAGCGCTGCCGCGAGCATGAGCGCGCAGATGCGAGCCGTCGCCTTTCTCATGGCTTGTGCCGCAGTTCGTCATTGCTCGGGGGCGACCTTGGGCGGACGCCTGGACGGCGATAGGCCTTCCGTGCATCGACGCATAATGCTCGCTCCCGTGAATCGAGGAATCTTGGTCGTCGCCGCGGCTGCGCTCGTGCTGGTGGGTTGCGCAGATGGGGGCAAGGCGGCTTCGAGTGCGGGTCCCGGGTCGCTGGCCGGTGCGCCCGTCGAGAGCTTCACCGTCGCACGTCTGGGCGGAGGCAGTGCGGGCGTTACCGATTTCCACGGGAAAGTGCTGCTAGTGAACCTCTGGGCATCGTGGTGCCCGCCGTGCCGGCAGGAGATGCCCGACTTGGAACGCTTCTCGCGCAAGGCCGCCAAAGACGGGGTGGAAGTGCTGGGCGTGAATGAAGGTGAGTCGGCGCAGACGGCCGCTGCTTTCGCCAAGACGGCGGGCGTGACGTTCCCCATCCTGCTCGATCAGCAGCAGCGCTATGGCGCCGCCTATGGGGCGTTGGGCTTGCCGACCACCGTCTTCGTGCGGCGCGACGGCACCGTCTCGGAAGCCGTAGACGGGCCGCTCACGTACGATCAAATGCAGGCCAAGGCCAAGCGCGCGGAGGGCTCCAAATGAGCGAAGGGATGGTGGCGGGGATGGCGGCGCTGGCCGTCGCGCTGCTCTCGTTCGCGCAGGACGCCGTTCCCGGGTTGACGTTCTACCATACGTGGCAGTATGCGCTTGCGCTGGCCGCCGGTATCGCGTTCGCGGCAAACTACGCGCTGCGCCGGCGCCGCTATCGGTTGGCGATGCTAGGCGTTGCCGCGATTGGCCTCGCCGGGCTCTACGCGGGTTTGACGGGTGCCGACACCGCGTTGCTGACCCGCGGCCCCGGACAGACCGTCCATGCAGCCGGCGGAGTTGTCGTACATTTTCCCATCGCCGACGCCCAGCAGGTGCGCGCGGGCACGGCGGTGCTCGAAGTGGCGGGGCGCGGACCGCTGCACCCGGGAGGGCGCAGCTACGCCGGCTCCTCCGTACTGGTCTCGCAGATGCATCCAGCCGCCTACATCGACGCTTACGATACCGCTGGGCGCCACCTCACGATCACCCAGCCGCAGGGGACCTCGTTCCTTTCGCCGCTGCTGCTCTTTCCGTCGCAGGCTCGCTTGCGCGATCGCACGTACGCCATCGACGTCTTCGCGCTGCCAGCGCTTTCGCAGACGGTACAGGCATTCTACTTCACCCCGGCCGATATCGCCGCCGTACAGCATGTGGCTCCTCCCCCTGACGCGGCCGTCCTCGTGGCGCTGACCGACCGCAACCGCGCGCTGGTCCCCCACGGCATCGGTTTCCTGCGCCAGGGCGCAGCCACCGGCGTGGGCGATGTACGCCTTACCGCATCCATCGGCCGCTACCCCGTGCTGCTGGTGGCCTCGGCGCCGTGGCCGCCGCTGCTGATCGGGGGTACGCTGCTAGCGATCGCGGGGGTGCTAGTGCGCAGGCGCAAAGAGGACGGAGCGCTCTCCGCCAACGGCGCGGTTTAGGCTCGCCGACGTGCCGGGCAGGCCGCCGGAGGACGGCCCGTCTCGTGGTACAATGGGGCCAACGGGCATGGCACTTCGACGCTTGGTCGGCGTCCCTATCACCGCGCCGGCCCCTGGGGCGTTCGGAACGATCGCACGGCCTAGGTTGTACGAGCGACTCGACAACGCGCTCACGATGCACGTCGCCTGCATCATCGCACCCGCAGGCTATGGCAAATCGGCGCTCGTACGCCAGTACGTCGAGCGGGCAGGGCGTCCGTGGGCGACCGTGGCGGTCCCCACGGGGGGCGGCTTGCTCCCCTTTGCGGAGGCCGTGGCGCAAGGGCTGCGTGAGCTCGTTCCGCATGCGGCGGACGACTTCGGCGGCGCGGCGGAGAGCGCGCGACGCGCCCCGCACCCGGAGGCGGTGCTGGCCGATTGGTTCGCGCATCTGCTGGCGGGGCAGGTGCCGCTGCTGGTCGTCGACGACGTGGACCAGCTGCGTGACGAGGGCGGAGCCGCTTTTCTGCGCGAGCTGATCGAGCGTGCGGCCGATGCGCGTTTTCTGATTCTCTCGCGATCGACGCCGCCGTTGCCGCTGACGCGCTGGCTGGCCTACGGCGAGATCGACTTTCCCATCGACCTCGCGGAACTGCGCTTCCGCGACGACGAGGTGCGCGCGTACGTCCGCGACAGCGGTCTGGTGCTCCCGGCGCAGACACTCGAGCGTGTCATCGAGCTCGCCGGAGGCTGGCCGATGGCTGCGGCGCTGGCGGCACGCGCGGCGGCGCGCGCAGGCAGCGACATGCGCCAGATCGAGGGGGCGACGCGAGAGATCCTCTTCGATTTCTTTGCCCAGGAGATCTTCGCGTCGTTGCCGCCGGAGATGCGCCGCTTCGTCGTGGACACCAGCGTCTTCGACGTGCTCGAGATCCCGCTGCTGGAGGCGCACGTTCGCTACGCGCAGGCGCGTGCGATGCTGGAGCAGATGCTCCACGACGGCATCTTCGTCTTTCGCGAGAGCAACGACGTCTATCGCTACCAGGGCCTCTTCCGTGCCTTCGCGCGCCACGAGCTGGGGCGCCGCTCCGTCGTGCAGCGGCGCGAGGCCTATCTCGCCGCCGCCGAGGCGCTGATAGCGGGAGGGCGGGATGCCGAGGCGCTGATACTGCTGGCCGAGATCGGCGAGCGCGCCGGTCTGCAGCGTCTGGCCGGCGAGCGCTACCGTGAGATATTCCGCACGGGGCGTGCCGACGCGCTGCTGGGGGCGTTGGATGCCTTGGACGCTCCCGACGACCCCGAGGTGCTGGCCCTGCGGGCGCTGGTTTTGGTGCGTACGGAGCGTGCGAGCGAGGTCCCGGAGCTGGTGCAGCGCGTCGAGGTGATCGGGGAGAAGGGAATCGCGCGCTTACAGGCTCGCCTGGCTCTGGCTACCTATCTTTCGTATGAGATGCGCTACGCCGAAGCGATGGAAGTAGTGCGTGCTGAGACGGCGGCAAGTCTGTTACCGCGTGCCATTGCCTTCGACTTCTATGCCCTGGCCGTCGATGCGCTGACGGAGCTGGACGAGAGCGGCGAGGCCCAGCGCTACCTGCAGCAGATGGTGCCGTTGGCCACGCCAGCGCAACGCTACCGCGTCGCCTATGCCAACCTCGTGCTCTCGCTCAAACGCAGCGAGTTGAGTCTTGTGGAGCGGTTCGCCGAGGAACTCCTCGCGGAGGCTGAGACAGAGCGCGATCTCCCGACAGCGGCACGGGCCCGCCTCGGCTTGGCGAAAGTAGCGATGCAGCGCGGCGAGAGTGCGGAAGCCCAACGCCTCTCGCGCGAGGGAGCCGATGCGTTCCGTCAAGCCGGCGATGTCCACAGCGAGATCTTTGCCTTGATGCCGCTGATCCACACAGCAAGCGAGGCGGGGCAGTTCGAGTCGATGCGCGAGGGCATTGCGCGTCTCGAGGCGCTGGGGGCTCTGGGTATAGGACGCTGGGCCTATGATGTCTGCGTTCCGCCTGCAGAGGCGATCGAGCGTGCGGCGAGGAGCGACTATAGCGGCGCGTTCGAGGCGCTCAACGCGCGGCCGATATTGCTGGAACGGAACTATACCACGCTGCGTCTAGCGGAGATCGCCTTCTATGCAGCCGGCGCCGCGCGCCGCGAGGAGGCCGAGGCGCGGGTGACCGAGTGTCTCGAACGGTTGCGCGAGGGAAGGTCCGCTAGCGCGGAGACCTCCCAGCGGACGGTGCTTGCGCTGATCTATCTCGCACATGCCAACTTGGTGTTGGGGCGGCTGGAGCGTGCCCATAGCCTCCTCGAGCAGTTGGGGCGTGCCAAGGGCGCTCTGGAACGCAAGGCGCGCTTGCTCTTCGATGTTGCGTGGGCGACCTATCTCCAAGCCAACGGCTATGGCGAGGGGGAAGAACAGCGCCGCTCCTCCTTGGAGCGCATGGCGCAGGCCGGGCTCGGGGGGTTGGCGGCGGTCTTCGAGCGCCTCAGCGTGCCCGTGCGAGCCGCCCAGGAGTCGGCGGGTGGGACGCTGGGGAGCCTGACGAAAAAGGAGCTAGCCATGCTGGCCATGGTCGCCGAGGGCCTAGCATCAAAGCAGATCGCGGAGCGCCTGGGACGCAGCCCCCAGACGGTGGACAAGCACCTCTCCAACGCTCTGCGCAAGCTAGACTGCCGCTCGCGGGCGGAGGCCGTGGCCCTGGCCCGCCGCCATGGCTTCCTAGGCTAGTCCCTACCGGATTTACGGTAGAGTCTTCACGCGGCCACCGGCCCTACGATAGGTCCAAGGTACTATTGCTTCGCTTTCACCTTGGAGGCTTATCGAATGACTCGCGTTCTCGCCGCCCTCGTCCTCGGCGCCAGTATCCTCGGCCTCGCGGCCTGCTCGGGCGGCGGCTCGAGCTCGATGACCCCTGTTACGCAAAGTATGGCGCAGGGGCAGACGAATCCCGACAGCGGCGGGATGCCCCCCAACCTCTAATCCGACTCCATTCTCCTATCGGGTGTGAAGCAGTAAGGAAGTCGAGCGTCAACCATGGTCGCTACCGCTTGGGATATACAACTGGGCCACGAGTTCGGCGAGCCGTTCACGATCCACGGGATCGGGGCGGCTCCCGGCGGGAGCATGGCCAGTCACGGCATCGTCGACCGTCTGCGCGCCGATCTCGCGGCCCTGTTGAGTTCCCGTAAGGAGGCGATCGTCGAGGCCATCTACGATCGGGCGGGCTTCGCCTCGGCCCACCAAGTGAAGATCCGGCCCGACAACCTTGCTGCACGATTCGTCGAGCGCGTCGTCGAAGGACTTCGAGGCGATGATTTCGCCGCGCTCATGGACTGGGTGCGCGAACTCCATCAGCTCGCCGACCGGCGTATGCTAGCGGAGATCGACATCCCGCGCATGCTCGACGCCGGTTGTGCCCTTGCCATTAGCGCCGCGGCCTCCATCCGCGACGAGATCACCGACATCGCCCTCTTCTTCGCCGAGCTCCGCCAGGAGTTGCAAGGCGCCTACGTGCGATCCGCGATTCGCGCCGCCGGGCGCGCAAAACCGGCAGCGCCGCCGGCGCGAGCGCCTCGTTCCGATGGCGCACCTCTCGACCATCTCGCCGCGGAGATCGCACGCGAGTTGGGACTCCATGAGCGCTCCTGCTCGTTCATGGAGCACTTCGACCGGCTTCGCGCCGCCGGCATCCCCGGCGTTCCCGCCGAGCTGCTGGGTGATGAGACCCCGCTCACTCGCCCCGAACTCGAACTGGTCGCGGGGCATGCGGCCTTCGGAGCGCAGTCCCTGGCGCGTCTCGAGGCGTGGCGTGCGTTTGCCACGGTAGAGCTCCTCCGCGACGAGCGTTGGGAGACGCGTGCGGAGCACATCCCGCTCGCCTCGCGGATCATCGCCGTCGTCGACGCGTACGCGGAGATGTTGGCAACGCACCGCTCCCCGCAGCGTGCCCTGGCGGCCCTCGAGGATGAGGCCGGAAAGCGCTGGGATCCCGTCGTCGTCGCCGCCGCGGTGCGCCTGCTGCGAGAGTAGCGTATACGGATGTAGCGCGCGCTAAACAAGCGGTGTGGGCGGCGCGCGCTGGGGTCGAGGCTTGAGACCATGGGGTTTCGCCTCCCCATTACCAGCGGGCCGGCATCCCCCAATGCCGGCCCGCTGATTTCAAGGACCCCGTTCTGCGCTCCCTAGAATTCGGTTCCGCTGGAGAAGTGGAAGCGTTCGATTTTGACGGCGGGGACGACGCATTGGTAGGCGTAGCCCCCCGTGCGCACCAGCTCGCGGGCGGGCTCGCAGGCGCGCAGCGCGCCGAGAATCGATTGATTGAAGCGCATGTTGCGCACGCCGCCGGAGATGCACCCGTTCTCGATCAGGAACGTGCCGTCGCGCGTCATCCCGGTGACGATCGTCTGACGCTGGTCCACGGGACGAATGTACCAGAAGCGTGTGATCAGCAGGCCGCGCTTGGTCTGCGCAATCAGCTCGTCGCGGCTCTTGGTTCCCGGCTCCAGGATCAGCGTGCGCGGCTGAGGGCCGTAGGCGTTGGGTGCGGGCAAGGCGTGCCCCGTATTCTCGACGTTCAAACGCGCGGCGTAGTACCTGTCGGTGACCACGTGCCTGCCGACGCCGCGATCGATCAGGGTCACGGGGCGAGTTGGGCTGCCTTCGAAGTCGAAAGGCATACCCAGCACCTCCGGGTGAGCGTAGTCGTCGCGGATGGTGACGTTCTCTCCAGCGTACGGACGATCCAGGCCGTCGCTGAGGAAACTGGACCCGTCGACGTAAGACTGCGCGCTGAAGTGCTGCGCCAGATAGCTGAGCAGTTCGCCGAAGGCTGCAGGCTCCACGATCACCGTCCAGTCGCCTACCTCTACGGCACGCGGGTCGCTGCCCGAGCGCGCCTTCTCCGCAGCGCGTCGCCCTGCGGCACTGCCGTCGAGCGCGCGCTGATCGCGCACGTGCTGCTCGGCGAAGCCGGTGGAGTTGCTTGCGTTGGCCTTGACGTTGATCCCCGCGTCGGTGGCGTCGTAAGAGGCCAGCAGTCCCGCGCTGGTGGCCAGCGTGACGCCGCTCGAGGCGGTGGTCACAAAGCCCGCACCCCACTGGCCGTGGGCCTCCATGCGCGCGAAGATCGCTTCGGCTACGTCGGCGCGGCGCTGTGCGCTTGCCTGTGCCGTGGCGGAGACGAAGGCCCCCGTTGGCGCGGTGAAGGTCCCTGCGCTCGCGAGCGGGGCCATCTCGGCATCCTCCGGAGAGAGGCGCGCGATCTCGAGGGCGCGCTCCGCGGTACGGCGTAGTCCGGGCGCATCGAGCGCGTCGCACGAGGCCACGCCCTGATGCTTGCCCTCGACGGCGCGAATGCGCACGGTGAGGTTCTGCTGTGCTACGTTCTGGTGAATGGAGTTATGGGTGAAGCGCGTCAACGCCGAGTCTTCGTCGAAGATGCAGACTTCCGTAGCAGGAGCGGGCGAGAGATCCAAGACCCGGCGCGCCAGCGCCTCGCGTTCACGAGCCTGCATAGCCTACTCCCACCGCGATGTTACGGAAGCGCGCCGGCGCGGCGCACTGCGAAGTGCGCCCCGTCTGCATCGGCTCGCCCTTCCCGCAATTTGGGGTCCCCCAGACTTCCCACGAGTTGGCGTCTGCCACGGCATCGCAGGAGTTCCAGAAGTGCGGCGTCATGCCGCCGTACGTCGGGTTCTTCACCATGCGCGTGCGCTTGCCGTCGACGATCTCCCAGCCGATCTGACAGCCGAACTGAAAGTTGAGACGCCGGTCGTCGATCGACCACGAGCGGTTCGACTCCATGTAGATGCCGTGCTTGATTCCATCGAAGAGCTGATCGAACGGCGTCTCGCCCGGGAGCAGGTTCAAATTACACATACGGATCATCGGCACGTGCATCCAGGATTCGGCACGCACGCAGGCGTTGGTCGTGCGGCCGATGCGCCGCGCCGTATCGCGCGACATCAAGTAGCCGCGCAGGACTCCTTCGCGAATGATATCGGAGCGTACGCTCTTAGCGCCTTCGTCGTCGTAGCCGCAGGTGGCGAAACCCAGCGGGAGCGTGTTGTCGACCACGATGGTAACCAGCGGTGAGCCGTATCGCAGGCGATCCAGTTGATCGATCTCGAGGAACGACGTGCCGGAGAAATTCGCCTCCCAGCCCATCACGCGATCGAGCTCCGCGGGGTGGCCGCAGGACTCGTGGATCTGCAGCGAGACTTGCGAGCCGCCGAGCACCACGTCCATCGTTCCAGGGGGACACTGCGGCGCGGAGAGCAGGGCCACCGCCTCTTCTCCGATGCGCTGCGCATTCTCACGCAGTGCGGCCTTGCGGATGATCTCGTAGCCGCCGCCTTGGTAGAGGCCGTTGTCGCCGGGCCAGGTGCGGTCTTGCGCATCGCCGCCGTCGACGGCCAACGCTTCGATGCCGCTTCCGCTCTGCGCGGTCTCCTGCGCGATGCGGCTGCCGATGCTGGAGTAGAACTCGGACTCTTTGCGCCAGAGGTCCATCCAGGCACGCCCCACGCGTACCTGCGGAGCGACGTGGAGCAGGCGCTCGGCGTCGAGCAAGAGCTCGACGCGCTCGGCAAGCGGAACGCTCTGAGGGTCCTCTTCCACCGGGGTGGCGTAGCGATCGACGTAGACGTCAGCAGGCGCCTCGCCAAACCGCTCGCGCGCGATCGCGGCTCCTGCTTTGGCGATCTCGACGGCGCGCGCCGCCGTCTGATCGATGCCGCGGTCCGAGGTGTCCGGGGAGGCGGCGAAACCCCACGCGCCCTGGTAGAACGCGCGGATCCCGTAGCCGATGCTCTCGTCGTCCGAGAGCGTGGCGACGCGCCCGTTGCGGACTTCGATGTTCTCGCCGTGATCGCGTTCGAAACGCACATCCGCGTACTGTGCGCCGCGTGCCGCGGCTGTGTCGAGCGCGCGCTGCGCCGCCGGCTCGTACGTCAAACTCCAGCCTCCTCGCTGATTCGTCGCAAGGGATGAACCGCGCGACCGCTTCGCTAGCGCGTTGGAGGCGGCCTGGCGACGACCGACGGGGGGGTCGTCGTGCCGGGATAGGTGAGCGCGGGATCGCGCAGGCGCAGCGTGCCGAAGGCGGCGTCTTCGCGAACGACGAGATAGACGTCTTCGATGGTAAAAGGCGCGGGGGCATCGGTTGGAAGCGTGGTCTGGACGCGCCGCCAGCCGCGCCAGTCGACCCGCGGTGCCAGCGTCAGCGCGTAGTGCCGCCCGCGGGCGTCAGCCACGCGCAGGCGCAGCCATTCGCCGCCGCCGTCGCCTTCAACGTCGAGCGAGAACGTGAGAGGGTGGCCTCCAAGAGCGATCGCCGTCCGCGCGTATGCCGCGCGTTCCCCATGCGTGAAGTCATAGCGTAAGGCTAGGCAGCCGCACGCGCCATCCGGCGTGAGAGCGCCTGGCCCCGCGGGATAACTAGCGAAGCTGAACCACGCGGCCTGCCATGGCAGCGCGACCCGATGCTCGCCCGTCCCCAGTTCCAGCCGCGCCTGCGCTCCGCCGGCTTGGGCCGTCACGACCGCGTTGGCCGGTATCATGGGAGCCGTGTAGACGCTGCCATCCAGGCTGCCGCCCCCGCTGAGGCTCCAGCGCACGGCACCGTCTACCTCGACGGGCCGGCCGCTCTCGTCGTAGCCAGTCGCCTGAAGAGGCACCGCCGCGCCGGGAGAGGGGTTGGCCGTAGGAGCTACGATCTCCAGACGCTGGAGTTGGCGTACCACGTCGATCGGCGTTTCGGCGTGCAGGTCTCCCGAAGCGATCTCCAACCGGCCGGTGCCTGCAGCTAAGGGCGAGATCAGCAGAGTCGTTCCGTCGGGGGCTCCCAGTTCCGGCGGCGCAGCGCTCAGCCGAGGCGGCGCCGGCAGTGCTGCCGGGTGGTCTCCTTCGTCGACGGCCGTTATATGCAGCGGGACACGGACTCCAGGGAGCGCCAGGATGCTTCGCGGGCGCACCACCAAGCGCGCCGCCGGCCCCACGGGAGCCGTGCTGAGCACCTCGAGCGCATCGGCCACGGGGCGCTCGCGGTCGTCGGATGGGCGATTGAGCAGTGTGACGTCGGCATCGCCAAGGGGGCGAGCAACGATCGTGGCGCTGCCGCCGGAGTCCAGACCCATGGCCTCGCGCGCACCCAGAGCCTGGAAGAGCGCCGTGAACTCTCGACGTGCCAGGCCCACCGAGTAGCCGGGCTGGTGGCCGTCTACCTCCACCAAGAGCAGCGTGGACGGCGGCTCGATTCCCACGCCGGCTACCGGGAAGCGTGCCTCGCCGGCCCCGTTGTCCGGAGCGGTGGGGTCGTCGAATGGCTGGCCGTCCCGCAGCAGCACAGGGCCGCCGCCGACGGCCTCGACCACCGGTGCGCCGCCGATCGTGACGCTGGGGAGCGCGCCGGCCAAGGCGGGCTCGAGCACCGGTGTGCCGATCACCGCGGCGCCTGCGGGGAGGATGCCGAGCGCGGGGCGTCCGTAACCCGGCTGGTGGAGGAGCACGCCGTCCCGCACGAGCACGTTGGTCGGCGCGTTGCTTTGGTCGATGTCGAAGAAGTCGCCGTCGATGGCGGCCACGGCGCCGGTGCGCGACGCCATCGAACGTACCGTCTCCGCCTGCGAGCCGGCGAGTCCTTGGGAGACCGCAGTGCGCACGTGGACCGTGGGATCGGAGAGGTCGGCAACGACGATGTGGATCACCAGCGGCCCCGCGCTCGTACGAAGGTCGTACTCGGCGCGCACCACGCCGGGAGCGATGTCCTCGTTGCGGTATCGCTGCGTTTGCACGGCGGGAAACGGGGGCGGCGGCGCGAGCGTGGCGGGCAAGGCGAGCATCACGGCAGGACCACGCGCAACGGATAGGACGACGTCGTCATGCGCGTCTCCTCGCGCAGCGTGCGCAGATCGTAGACCACGACGCGATCTTCGCGCGGACAGGGTATGAAGAGACGCTGTGCGTCGAGATCGACGCTTGGAAGCCACGGCAGCCCACATGGGTGCAACGCGGGGCGTACGGTGCGGAGTTCCTCGTCCAGTACCAGGACCGGCCCCAGCTCCTCCGTCACGAAGACGCGTTGCCGTGCGGGGTCGACGGCTACGCCGAGCGCGAGTTCAGCATCGTGGCGCACGCGTCGTACGCGCCAGCGGCGCAGATCTATGACCGCTGTGCCGCCCGCCGTCGACGGGCGTCTGCCGGCCACGGCGTTGAGTGCGACGAACGCCAAGCCGCGTGCAGCGTCGACGGCGACGCCGAATGGCCGATCGCCAACGAATAGCGTGCGCACCCTTCGCTCGGCGAGTGGATCTACCTCGCTCAGCGAGCCGCCGTTGACGGCGGTCACCAGCACGGTGCCGGCGGCGTCGCCCGTCAGCGCGAGGCCCTCTGGGGTCTCGCCGACGGGCAGCCTGCGCTGAGGTGCGGTGAGGTCGTCGGCGACGATGGTCACCTCGCCGCTGCCGGAGGCTGCGTCGCGGTTCGCCTGTACGAATGCGTGCGCGGGCCGGTCGTCGAGAAGCGCGGAGGTATCGGCGCCCAGCTCCAGCGGCAAGATGCCTGCGCCGGGCACGTAGCGCGTCGCGTGCGTGCCGCTCGACGGCGCCCAAATCAAGGCGCCGCCGGAGTAAGCTGCATCCGCCGGTGAGCCCTCCGTGACGAAGGTTCCCAGCGGCGCAAGCGAAGTGCGATCGTAGAGCGTGATTCCGCAGTCGGCGTCGACGGAGGCCAGCGTGTTGGCCAATGCCGGCGCGGGGAGCAGGCTCACGCGGCGCGCTCCCGCGACACCGTTGCGCTCCGCGATCACCAGCGTCTCGGCGGGCGCCTCGAGGTGCGCGGGGGTGGCCAAGCGCGCCCCTTCGATGCTTCCAGGGCCGAGCAGCGTCGCGGTGGCGCCGCGCGGCAGATGCAGCGGCACGCTGCTGCCGGCGAAGATCCGCTGGGCACAGAGATGCGGCTGGGGATGGAGCGGCCCCGCGTGGGGAAGGAAGACGCCACCCGCATCGAGTGCGATCCAGAGCGTCGCGAGGAGCATGCTGCCGATTTCAGTCACAATGGTGCGATCTCACTCCTCGGCGATCCGGAATGTGATACGGTGACGAGAAGTATGATCGCCTTGGAGAAGGCCGATACCTGTTGCTTTGCCAATGTTTCGCTGACAGGTTGTGATAGAAGAGGGTAGTCGACGGTGAGACGATTCGTCATAGTGGTCGTGGCTTTGGCTTGTGCATCGGCGGCGCTTGCCACTCCGACGAAGCATGCCGCCCAGCAAGCGGACGCACCACGCCTAGCCCCCGCCGACGAGTACTTCGGGAAAATGAAGATGTCGCCCATCGGTATCGGTAACGAGATCCACGACATCGGTCTGCGCTTGAAGTACGATCCCGCCAACTATGCGCGCTTCGTCGGCCGCGCGCGGCTGACCGAGGACGCGCTGCTGGATTGGCGCGCGCGCTATCCCTCCGACACGTGGCTAGCCAAGAATGCGTATATGATGGCGCGCGTGGACGCAATGTTCTACGACCATGAATCACACGCGCATGCTTGGAGTCTCATGACGTGGGTCGCGCGGCGCTTCCCGAGGACGTCGTTTGGTGCCAACGCCAAGGGCGAGGTACGCCACGGCCACATCGTTCCGCTCTACGTGATGCCGCCCGCGCCGACGCCGACACCCGTGCCGACACCATCGCCGACACCGACACCCGTGCCGACGCCATCGCCGACACCCATGCCGACGCCATCGCCGACGCCCGTGCCGACGCCATCGCCGACGCCGACGCCGACGCCGGAACCGTAAATGCAGAGGGCCTGGGAGCGTGCTCCCAGGCCCTCGATCGATTCAGGCGCGCTTGATGCGCTAGAATCTCACGCCCAGGCCGACATATGCACCGTTGTGCGAGAAGTCGCCGGGGGCGTTGGTCTTGTTGGTTCCCCGATCACCCAGGAATCCGAAGTCCAGGAAGACCGGGCTGCTGCCGAAGTTGTAGGTACCACCGATCTGGTAGGTAACGATATGGTACCCCAGCGTCAGCGAGCTGCCCGCATTGGGATCGGGGCACGCCGGCGTTCCGGGAGTTGCCCCCGCGGGGCAGCCCGGTACCGTGAAGTTGCCCTTCACGTTGGGGTAGTAGTACACGCTGCCGTACACGGAGAACGGCTGGTTCAAGTCGGGCAGCTTCTCGGCACCGAAGCCGAACCCGTCCTGGCGCGGATACCCGTAGTTGGTCGTACGGTTCATCCAGGCGACGCCCACATAGATACGTGGGTCGGCGACCTTCAAACCGAGGCGTCCCTCGACGTCGTAATCACGCGCTGTGAATGCCGGGACGAACGTCTGGCCGTAACCACCGATCACGGTCACGCAGCCCTGCTCACCCGGGCTGGGGCAGAGCACGGGCGTGGCGCTGTTCTGATGGTGGTCATAGGCGTACTGACGGAAATCGCCTTCCACCATCCACGGCAGCCCGAAGGCCGGGAACTCGACGGCGCCGCGAACGGCGTATGAGCCCTTGCTGTCGCTGTTGCCGGGTGAGAACTCGTTGTAGGTCTTCCCGCCGAAGATGTAGTCAGCGGCGACGAAGTGCTCGAACGGGCTGACTGCCGCTGGGGCGGGAGTCGGCGTGGGAGCGATCGTCGGTTGAGGCGTTGGCGGCGGCGGTGGCGCAGGAGCCTCCGTCGGGGCCTCGGTCGGCGCCGGCGTCGGTACCACGGGGGCATAGCGCACGACGACGAGATGGCGACTCTGTTCCCATTGTACGTAGGCGCCCATGCCCTCGGAGATCACGCGGATCGGTACGAGGATCTGGCCTTGGTACTCCATGGGAGGGACGTCCAGCGGGCGCGGTTCCCCGTTGATAACGACCTCCGGCTTGCCGAGCGTCACCTTGACTTCCGCGCCGGGTTTGCTGACGGTGACCGTCTTGGTGTTGGCGTTGTACGAAACCGTAGCTCCCATCTGCTCGAACATCGAGCGCAGGGGAACGAGGATCGTATGGCCCTTCACCAGTGCTGAAAGCACGCGGCCATGCTTCAAGACGTCCGGCTTGCTGTAGACGTGGTGGTCGTTATAGAGAATGGGAATTGCCCCGGTGGGGGGGCTGCCGAATTCCATGGGCGGCGTATTCGTCATGGTGCTCGTGCCTTGCGCGACCAACGAGCGTCCCTGCGTTTCCTGCGTTGGTGTGCTCTGCACTGATGCTGCAGACGCTGCCGCCGATCCCAGCCCGCTTACCAGAAGCGCCGCGAGGATCGTTGTTATGAGACGTATCACGTAGTAACCTCCCTGACTCCAAATGTGGGGCGTGTGCGATGGCCTTGCTGGTCCATCGCTTCAGACCCGACTACCGCCCGGTCACCGATCGACCTCGGCAACGCGCTGGTGGGTCTGTGGGTCCACTGAATCGTTCTTCCCTGGGGGCGGTGGGCCTAATCACAGGGGGAAGCTAGTGGACGGCGCCCTTGGTATCAGAGTTACGAAGCGGAGTTCGGAAAAGTTCCGCTCCGATGCCCGGTCAGCAAGAGATCGAACGCCTCGCGCGGGTGCAGCTCGACCTCCATGGCGACGATCGTCCCCCAGTCTCCAGTGGCCAGTTCAATGTGGTCGAGAAACTCGAGAAGGAAGGTAAATCCATAGCCCAGCGAGGGCTTCGAGGAGAAGCCGCGCATGAGCGTTGCCTTGGGGAGCTGCGCGAAGGGGATCCCTGGGCCGGTATCGCGGACGCATGCGATCAGACGCTCGCCATTGCTGTGCAGGTCGACCGCGCCTTGGCCCGCATGCTTGAGCACGTTGGTGGCCGTCTCACTGACGCACAGCACGAGATCGTGGACGCGTGCGGGGGGCAGACCGCTTGCCAGGGCCGCGCGTTCCGTCGTTGCGCGCGCCGTACGCACGTCGCGCGGCGTGCGTACGGCCACGCTCGCCACCGTCTGCAGCGCGGCGAGCTGCTGCTCGATATCTTCGCGCTCCAAGAGTTCGAGCTTCCCTCCCGTGGCCGCAGCGATGACGTCGCGATAGATCTGCTGACTGCGTCGCCGGAGCCGCTCTTCGGCCGCCAACCGCATAGCGAGGACCTCAGCGAGCTGCGCGGCCGTCTCGCGCAAATGGACGCGAGCTTCGCGGCCGGGGAGGAAAGGCGTTGCGCGCGTCGCCAGCAGGACGGCCATCACCCTTCCGCCGGATTCGAGAGGCGTTGCAAGCGTAGCGCGCCAGCGCTCGGTGCCGGCAGCGAGCGCCGTCTGGGCGGTCGACCGGAAATCGTCCAGCTCGACGACCTGTCCTGCCAGTGCACGCTCCAGCGCCCCGCCGCCCTCGGTCACGAGCGGGATGCGTACCGGCGCCCCAGCGGTCCCGGCCAGGAGAGCGAGTGCGTGCTCTCCTGGCACGGGGGCGTAGAGGGCCAGGAGATCGAGGCCCAGCGACGCGCGCAGATCGCCGAAGAGGTCCTTGGTGCTGCGAGCGAGATCGCCTTGGGGCTCGGCGATGCTCAGCGCCGCCAACTGCGCGCGCGTGCGCACCAGCTCCTCAGCGAGCGCTTTGGTGCGCCGCTCCATCCACACCAGCGCCGCGAGCACGATGCATAGCGCGGCGGTCGCGAAGATCCCGAGCTGTGCGTGGACGTAGACGATGGCGTAGCCGCCGGCAAGCCCGCCCAGCACATCCCAATACACCCCAGCATCGTGCATGCCGCGTACCAACATGCTCGCGGGGCGGCAATTCTCCCGAATAGCGGCTGCGAAGAGGGCGATGAAACCATCGCATAAGGCGAAGGAAGCGCTCAGCACCACGAAATGCAGCGGTTCCTCGACGGGCGTCCAGACACGCGGCGGTACGCCGAATGCGATGAAGGCAGCGACGAGCCCCGCGATCGCCATCTTCGCTGCATTGAACGCGGCGCGGTCGGCCCGCTGACCGCGCGTGATGATCTCCAGGCCGTAGCCGATGAAGACCACCGTCGAGGCAGCCAGCGGTCCCGAGCTCGCGAGCAGGGCGCAGAGCGCCGGCATCGTGAAGTCGAAGCGCGCGTCGGCCGTCGGCAGGCGACGCCCGAGGATGGCGGTCCCCGGCGGAAATGCCAGCGCCCGGGAATAGAGGAAGAAGAGCATCAGCGTCGCCACCAAGGCGGCGTCGTCGATGCGGCGGAACCATGCTGCCTCGCCCAGCCATATCAGCAACCCGATCAGGCCGGTGGCCACGATCGTGGGCTGGAAGAGACGATAGGGTTCGCGTGGCACGGCGGCTGAGTTAGGTTGCCTGCTTCTCCGCCACGCGTTCGAGGAAAGCGGTACGATCGACGATGACGCGCTCGTGGGTGCCTTCTGCGATCTTCTCGCGCTCGTCGAACGCCGTCACGGCAAAGGTCACGCGGCGCCCTTCGATCATGACGATCTCGGCTTCGGCTCGAACGATCATGCCGACGGGCGTCGCCGCCAGGTGTTGGATATCAACGGAGGCGCCCACGGTGACCTGCCCTTCGTCGAGACACGGCGCAATGCACTGGCTCGCGGCTTGTTCGATGATCTGGAGCAGCATCGGCGTCGAGAGAACCTCGACCCCGGGATTTCCAGCTTGCGCAGCGGTCATCCACTCCTCGACGCGCTGTTGCGACTGGTACGATCGTCCGGTCTTCAGTAGCTGGGGCATGGGATGGGAGCGTTGGACACCAACGCCGCCGAGGCCTTCGCATGAGAAGTCGGTGAGGGCGAAACCTGGCCGGCTATCGGATAGTAGAAGAGGCTGATGTTCGAACCGCGCCGAGATCTTCCAATGCGATATGCCGGTGCCGCGTTGCTGGCGGCCGTCGTGCTTGCCGCCGCCGGCTGCAGCGGCGCCGGGCGCGGCGAAGCAAAAGGGGCGCAGGCACTCTCCGTCACCGTCGGTGTGGCCAAGCGCGGCTCCGTACGCGACTATGCCACGCTGGACGGGCAGATTCAGCCGCTTCAGGAAGCGACGCTCTCGTCGAATATTCAGGGGCGCGTCGTCGGCGTCTCCGTCAACGAGGGGGCCCGCGTGCGCCGTGGGGATCTCTTGGCCAAGATCGACGACGCGGTGTTGCGAGCTCAACTGGCACAGGCGCAGGCACAGTTGGCGCAGGCGCGCGCCAAGTACCACTCCAGCCTGCTGCAAAACCCGCTGCAGCAGCAGCAGAGCAACGCCGCGGTCGTCAACGCCCAGCAGTCACTGCTTCAGGCGCGCAACGCGCTGGTGAGCGCGAAGGCCGGCGACGACGTCGCGCAGTCGACGTTCAAGAGCGATCAGCAGCTTTTCGCGCAGGGTTACCTCTCGCAGAACCAGCTCGATCAGGCACGCTCGGCGGCCGTTGCCGCGGAACAGCAGCTCAACAGCGCGCAGGCTTCGTTGCGGCAAGCCCAAGAGAATCTCGCCAGCGCTCGCAAGGGGACGCTCCAGATCGACGTGCAACGTGCCAGTACGGAAGGCGACAAAGCCAATGTCGCCTCGATGGAGGCGCAGGTGGCGCTCGTCCGCACGCAGATCGCGCAAACGGAGATCCGCGCGCCGTTCGACGGGTACGTCACGGCGCGCAAGGTCGATCCGGGCACGTTGGCGATGCCGGGAACGGCGCTGGTGACGGTCAGCCAACTCGCGCGCGTTTGGATACAGATCCCCGTTCCCAACAGCGACCTCGCCTTCGTTCATGCCGGCACTCCCGTGACGTTCACGCCCGCCGCCGATCCCACGCACAGCTATCAAGCGCAGATCGACACGCTCAATCGCTCGCCATCGCAAGGGACGCTCTCGTACAGCGCGCGGATCGCCTTCGAGAATCCCGGAGCACGACTACGCGGCGGCGAGCTGGTGCGAGTGCGCCTGCTGGCCGCCGCCTCCAACGATGCCGTCGTCGTGCCGCGGGCCGCCGTCTTCCGTACGGAAGCTGGAGATCACGTCTTCATCGTGCGCCGCCAGGTTGAAGACAAGAACGCGGGGAACGGCAAGGTCCTGAAGGCGCATCTCGTCCCGGTGCGGGTGGGCGTCGAGAACGATGAGGCCGCCGCCGTCTCCTCCCCCGAGGTCACGCCGGGGACTCAGATCATCGTCACGCGACCCGATGCCCTTCAAGACGGAAGCGTCGTGGCGATCGCCTCGCCCGGCGGCGGGTAGGACGTAGACGGTTGCACTCCCAGGCGAATCTCAGTATGGTCGATTACGATTCCCGGCACATGAGGAGAATGTGGTTGTGAAGTCTTTGCTCCGTGCAGTGGTGATGATCGTCTTCGCCGGTGTCCCGCTGGCGGCGCCGGCCCAGGCGCCGGCGCCTGCTCCATCTGCAACGCCCCCGGCTACCGCCGCGCCGACGCTCGAGCCGGCAACCTCACCGCTTCAATTGCCTTATCCCGTCTTCGGTACGCCGGTGAACGGCGTCGTTGGGCCCCCATCGCGGGAGTATCCCACGGTCGATCTCAAACAGTCGATCGCGATCTCCGTGGCGCGCTCGCCCGTTCTGGCTTCGGCGCGCGCCGACGCGGCGCTGGCCGCGGTGCAGGTCCGCGCCGTTTTGGGCAATGCGCTGCCCAACCTCTCGGGCGCCGCGTCGACCACGCGCTTTCGCGGATCGGTACAGAGCGGCGTGCAGAACGGCGCGAGGACGAACGAGGCGTTCACGCAGAATCAGATCGTTCTGCAAGTGCGCCAGCTGATCTTCGACGGGCTGCGCACTCAGGCGCAGATCGCAGCGGCGAACGCCGCCTCCGTTGCCGCTGCGGACAGCTATCGCAGTCAGCTCCAGCAGTTGGCTTTGAACGTCGCCTCGTCGTACTACGCGGCGCTAACCGCAGAGCGCCAAACGGGCGCGGCGCTGGCCTCGCTGAAGAACGCCCAGACGCAGCGCGATCTCGTGGCAGCGCAGGCCGCAGCGGGGACGGCGGCGCGCAGCGATATCTCGAATGCTGAGCTGCAAGTCGCGCAGGCACGTGTGGTGGTCATCAAGGCGCAGGCGACGGCCTTGACGTCGCTGGCGAGCTTCGCTACGACGCTGGGGCTGAGTCCCGAGGAGATCGTCCAACCCGTCGACGACGTTCCCGCGAGCGACCCTGGAATGATGTCGACGTTACCCGTGCCGAGTTATCAAGACGCACTCAAGCGCGCTTTCGCGCTGCGCCCGGATTGGAGCGCGGCCCAGGAGCAGGTGCTCGCTTCTCAGCGCGGCGTGCGCGCGGCACGCGCAGCACGCTGGCCGACCCTCGCGGGCAGCGCCAGCGCTGGGAGCTCGAGCACCGATCTCTCCGGCGGCACGTTCCAGCCTTCCTGGAACGTGGGCGCCCAGCTCACGCTGCCCATCTACGATGGCGGCATCATCGCCGCGGGCGTGAGAACAGCGCAGGAGCAGGAGGCGAAAGCGCAGGACGCCCAGCTCACGACCCAATTGACGATCGAGTCGGGGGTGAAGCAGGCCTTGATCGGGCTGGCCTCGGCCGAGGCCGGCTTGATCGCGGCGAACCAGGAGCGCGCTACGGCCGACGAGACGCTCAAGGCTACCGAGGCCCGCTACAAGGCCGGCGTGACGACGTTGCCTCTGCTCCTCCAAGCGCAAACCGGCTTCACCACGGCGCTCGTCGACCAAGTCAACGCTGCCTACGGCCTCAGACAGGCCGAGCAGCAGTATCTCTTCGCCATCGGCGACAATGTGAAGATCTGACAAGGAGTGCGCCTCCCGCCCTGCCAACTGCATGCCGGTTGTCGTAGGGAGGCTCCATGCTGCGTCATCTCGCCGTAGTCGCGCTTGCGTTGGCGACTGCCGGCTGCACGAAGATCACGGCCACCGGTGCCGCCGTGGGCGGGAACCCTTGGACGCAGGCCGGCGTGCTGCGCTGGTCCGAGAATGCCGAGCCGCATAGCCTCAACGTCATGCTCGACTCCTCGTCGGTGACCAACGACATCGCCTCGTTCGCCTTCCAATACACCGTGCGTTACGACGACAAGGCCAGGCCGATCCCCGACGCCGTGCTGCGCGTTCCCAGCATCGAGAACGGCGACGTCTCCAAGGACGGCATGCGGATCACCTATCGCCTGCGCCCCGATCTCCGCTGGAGCGACGGTGCGCCCCTGACCTGCCAGGACCTCAAGTTCACCTGGCAGGCGGTGCTCAATCCCAAGAACAACGTCGTCACCACTGACGGCTATAAGGACATCGGGAGCATCACCTGGAGCAACCCGCATATCTGCGTGGTGCGCATGAAGCGCCTCTACGCGCCTTTTCTCCAGCAGCTCTGGAGCGTGAACGGCAATGCTCCGATCTTGCCCGCCCACCTGTTGGCAGCGTACCCGAACATCAACAACGTTCCGTACAATCAGCTCCCGGTGACCAGCGGCCCCTTCACGTACGTGAAGTGGCAGCATGGCGTCGAGGTAGAGCTCAAGCCCAATCCTTATTGGCCTGGTCCCAAACCCAAGCTTCGCGAAGTCATCTTCAAGACGATGCCCGACGAGAACACCATGCTGGCCCAAGTGCAGTCGCACGAGGTCGATCTGCTGGCGCGCGGTTCGGCGCATCAATGGCCGCAAGAACAGAATATCGCCGGCACCAAGGCGTCAGCGATCCCTTCCTTCCTCTTCTCGCATCTCGACTTCAACCTCGAGCGTCCGCTCCTGCGTGACCGCAGCCTGCGCATGGCCATCGCGATGTCGATCGATAAGCGTGAGATCGTCGATAAGCTCCTCCACGGCTTGGCCGATATCGCCTGGACCGATCAGTCGCCGAGACTTTCCTGGGCCTATGACCCAACGCTGCCGCATTATGCGCACGATACCGTTGCCGCGGGCGAGCTGCTCGATGCTGACGGCTGGATCATGGGCGCCGACGGCATCCGCCACAAGGGAGGGAACGCGCTGCACCTGACGCTCTCGGCGGCAGCGGAAAGTTCGGCCGGTGGACAGACCGAGACGCTGATCCAGGCCGAACTCAAGAGCGTGGGCATCGCCATCACCGTGAAGAACGCGCCTACCACCGTGTACTTCGAGAACGACGCCAACGGCATCATTCAAGGCGGGAAGTACGACCTGGCGCTTTTTGCCTGGAGCGCCGCCGCCGATCCCGACGACTCGGCGATCTACTCATGCGACAATTTCTCGCCGCACGGCCAGAACAACATGCATTGGTGCAACCGGCGTGCCACCGCGGCGATGAACGACGCGCTGCAGACCATCGATCAGGCGCGCCGTAAAGCCGATTACCGCGTCGTGCAGCAGGAGCTGCTCAAGGACGTTCCCACGATCGTCTTCTACTTCAATCGCGACGTCTTCGTTTCGAACACGGATCTCAAGGGCTTCTCGCCTTCGCCGGTGATCTCGCCTTTCTACGATACCCAGAGGTACGCGATCTGATGCGGCACGCGCCCGCGTGTCTCGCGGCTGCGCTCGTTCTGATCGCTTGCGCTGCCGGCTGCACGAAGGTGGTGAGCGCAGGCGGAGGGGCTGGCTACCTGAATCCCAAGACGATCCCCGGCGTCCTGCGCTACACGGATGCCACGGAGATCCACGGCCTCAACCCGTTGATCGAGACGGAGGCGGCCAACGTACGCATCGACCAGATGGTGATGGCCTACCTCTTTCGCTGGGACAAGGAGAGCCGCCCCGTCCCGGAGCTGGCGACGGAGGTGCCCACGCAACAGAACGGCGGTATCTCGAAGGACGGATTGACCATCATCTATCACCTGCGCCCAGGGGTGGCGTGGTCCGACGGTGCGCCGTTCACCGCCAAAGACGTACTCTTCTCGTACCATGCGGTGATGAATCCTTCGAACAACGTGCCGGGGCGCGACGGCTGGGACCTCATCGTGAAGGCGGAGGCCCCCGACCCCTATACGGTGCGCTTCACGCTCAAGGAGCCCTACGCGCCGTTCCTAGTCACGTTTTTCTCGACGGGCGGCGCCAACCCGTGCATCCTTCCCGCGCATCTGCTGGCGAAGTACCACGATCTCAACGACGTGCCGTACAACGCCAAGCCCGTGGGCATCGGTCCGTTCATGGTCGCACAGTGGAAACGCGGCCAGGAAGTGCGCCTGGTGGCCAACCCGCGCTACTGGCGCGGCTCGCCCAAGCTCAAGGAAGTCGACGACGTCATCATCCCCAACACGAACACGGCGCAGGCGGAGCTGCAGTCCGGCGACATCGACCTCTGGCTCGACGTGCCCTCGAACAACGTGCCGCAGATCTCGGGTATCTCGCGTATCGTGATGCTCAACTTGCCTTCGAAGACCTGGGATCATGCGGACTTCAACACGGGTCATTCCGTTGTCGCCGATCCTCGCGTTCGCCTGGCGATCGAGTATGCGTGGCCGCGCCGCGAGATCTCGCAGAAGGTCAGCCATGGCCTCAACCGTCTCCAGGAGTCGTTCGTCTCCTCGTCGCTCGCCTGGGCCTACCGCAACTTGCCGTTTCGCGAGCACAGCTTAGAGCGGGCGCGCTCGCTGCTCGACGCCGCCGGCTGGAAGATCCATGCTGACGGTCTGCGCTATAAAGACGGGCGGCCGATGGTGGTCAACTTCGCCGCTACTGCCGGCTCACCGAGCTTCGACTCCGCGCTCGTGCTGGCGGCGCAGGAGCTCAAGCGCGTAGGGGTCGGCCTCAACGTCCAGCACTACGCCGCCGATCTCTACTTCGCGCCCTACCAGAACAACGGCATCCTCAACCGCGGACGCTTCGACATGACAGCCTTCGCCTGGGGCGGCCAGCCCGACCCGGATCCAAGCAGCTTCTTTGCTTGCGGACAGATTCCACCGGGCGGGCAGAACGACACGCACTACTGCAACAAGGAAGTCGACGCGTTGCTGCGTGATGCCAAGCGCCGCTACGGGCACGCGCGGCGCGGTGCAGACTACAGGCGCATCCAAGAGCTGATCGAGCGGGACGTGCCGCTTTTCATCGAGGATTTCCGCATCGACCACTTCGCCGTCTCGAAAGACCTCCAGCACTACGATCCTGCCGACGACACGCCGTTCGACGACATGATGAACGTCACGATCTGACGTAGAAGGACAATCGCGATGAAGCGTAGGGATGCGCTCACGATGCTGGCCGCGACGACGCTCTTGCCGTCCTGCACGAAAGTTGCGACGGTGGGCGGCGAGGCTGCAGTGCGCCGGCCGTGGACGCAGCCGCACGTCTTGCGCTGGGCCGACGGCCAGGATCCCGTGGGCCTCAATCCCGTCGTCACGACGCATGCGACGACCTCGTGGCTGGCCGAGCTCTGGGGGGCCTGGCTCTTCCGCTACGACGAGCGCTTGAACCCGGTGCCGGAGCTGGCCACCGATGTTCCCAGTATCGAGAACGGTCTGCTCTCCCCCGACGGCAAGCGCATTGTCTTCAAACTGCGCCAGGAGGCACGCTGGCACGACGGCCGGCCGTTCACGGCGCGCGACGTTGCATTCTCGGTGGCCGTGATCCAAGATCCGAACACGAACGTCACCTCGCGCGACGGCTGGGATCAGATCGCGCGCGTCGAGACGCCCGACGACCACACGGCGATCTTCCATATGAAGTCGCTCTACTCGTCATTCCTCCCGACGTTCTTCACCACGGGCGGCGCCAACCCGTGCATACTGCCCGAGCACATCTGCAAAGGACAGAACGCTAACACCGGCCCCTACAATCAGCAGCCCGTCGGCACCGGCCCGTTCAAAGTCGATCGATGGCAACGGGGGCAGCATGTCAACCTCAGCGCGAACGCCGGCTACTGGCGGGGGAGACCAAAGCTGGAGCGTATCGTCTACCAGGTCATCCCCGACGCCAACACCATGCTCACCCAGATGCGTTCGCACGAGCTGGACCTCTGGGTGCAGATGAATCCCAACTACCTCCAGCAGATCTCGGGTGCCGGCGGCGTGGCCGTCATGCGCCGCCCCTCCCAGTACTGGCGCCACGTCGACTGCAACTGCGAGCATCGCGCACTTAAGGACGTGACGGTCCGTCAGGCGCTGAACTACGCCATCGACCGCACTACGCTCTTGGAGAAAGTGCTCCACGGCATCGGCTTCGTGAACTGGACGGTGCTCTCGCCGGACTCCTATGCCTACAATGCACACGTCAAACAGTACCCGTTCGATCTCGCTAAGGCTAACGCGCTGCTTGACCAAGCCAACTGGGTACGCGGCGCCGACGGCGTGCGCGCCAAGGGTGGAGTACGCCTGCACTTCGACTTCGCGCTGGCGACCGGGAGCCCGGCCTACGAGCAGATCATCGAGCTCCTGCGCTCGACCTGGAGGCAGATCGGCGTCACCTTCGACACCAAGCACTATCCGACGACGCTCTACTTCGCCCAGCAGCAGAACGGCGGCATCGTCAACGCGGGAACGTTCGACCTCGCCATCTTCTCGTGGGGAAATACGCCCGCTCCGACGGACATGTACAACCTCTACGCATCGACGCAGATCCCGCCCAACGGCCAGAACGATCTGCGCTACGTCAACCCCGAGGTGACCGCGCTTCTAACGGGCGCGCGCCAGACGCTCGATCGCAAGAAGCAGATCGAGCTCTTGAATCGGGCGCAGGAGATCGTGGCCGAGGAGTGCCCCACCTTCCCGCTGGAGCAGAACGAGGATCTCTACCCCTACAACCCCGACCTCAAGAACTTCAACCCCAACGCCAATGCGCCGTTCGACTTCATGCTCGACGTGGATATCTAGGCGCTTGAAGCACGCGGCGGAAGAGCATGCTGCGGGGCATGCG
>SCQY01000254.1 GCA_004298665.1 bacterium
CGTCATCTTTTTGATTGCACTTAGCCAAGAGATGCCCCAGAGCTGCGCACGACAGAGTGGTTCGGTCTTGCCAGCGGTAGGTTGCGGGCGTCGGTGTCGGTGTCGGCAAAACACAGTTATACGAGCAACCGGCCGATCGGCAACTAAAGAGGGGCCCTGCTAGGCAGGGCCCCCTCTGACTAGCACCTGGTACCGCTACGGGTAGATCACCGGCGAGCCACCGCTGGCCGGGCCGTAGACCCCCGCGTTCGACGTAGACAAGCCGACGAAGGCGTAGTTGGCGCCAGCCAACTGCGCAGGCAACGGATTCACGACGCCCACACACCCGGTCCCCGTATGATAGTCACCGCCCTGCATCGCGCCTACGCCCTGATAGACGGTCACAGGATCGGACGTCGGGTTGGCGGCATTGTAGGCATTGTAGACCCGCACCGCCGCCAGCGCCGCGCTATCGACCGGCGGCGGCGAAAGCCCAGCTTGCTTCCGGTCGAACTCGAAGTCTTGAGCGCACACCACCTCGTTATCGGTCAACCGGAGCACTTGGTCGATACCTAACCCGTTGCTCCCGCTCGCGAGTGCGATCTTCTCGTGCAGCGAGGCGTGGGTGCTGGTGTACGCCCCCATGCCGCCGTTGGCCGGATCGGGAACCTGGCCAATCAACGCCGTCGTGTCGTACAGTACAGCGGAGTCCTGCGGAAACACCGAGAGCAGGTACGTCCCTGCCGGCACGTTGCTGAACGAGTACGCCCCGCTAGCGTTGGTCGTCGTCGTCGCGACGGCGGGCGCCATCGTCGGCTCCGGCTGGCCTGAGGGTGGCGGCGTCTGGAACGGTGTCAGCGCGACGGAAGCACCGGAGATCGGCGTTCCCGAATCGTCGGTGATCGTACCCGAGGCGCTCGCTGGCGCCGGCGCCGGCGTCTGCGTTTGCAGCGGGATCGGGGTCGGCGTTCCGACCGGGGGAATCGTCGGGGATCCGGCGCCACCACCTCCACCACCGCAGGCGGTGAGGATCGCGATGAAGAGGACGGCGCCCGCACCGAACGCGACGTCAGCCTTAGGGATCTTCTCGTAGTTGCTGCTCATTCGTTCCGATCTCTCGCCGCATCGGCGAGCCCTTCTCCATAAATTGTAACACGCGCTTCTCGCTGCACTTCTCGCTGTGATTCCCATTCTTACACCGCCTACGCCATGGTGCGCGGCGAGGGAACAGGCTCTGTGACCGCCCGGTCCAGTCTAC
Source organism: bacterium (assembly GCA_004298665.1). Lineage (GTDB taxonomy): Bacteria > Vulcanimicrobiota > Vulcanimicrobiia > Vulcanimicrobiales > SCRA01 > SCRA01. Next base: position 1,238 of record SCQY01000254.1, read on the forward strand.
GACGACTCCTTCAGGCGAAACCGTATCACCACGGTGTGCCAGATGGCTGGCGCACTGGCCCACGGGCCTTCGAGGTGTTGCTACCCACCGTCGATTGCCAGGCGCGTACCAACAGCCCGCAACGGTGGTAGTGCCCTACCAAGGTATGCCCCCTCGCGGTCGCTACCGAATCGTGGCAGTCGCGTGCCCGAATAAGGGCGCTACCAACGCATGCATCGTGAGATTGAGCGTGACCGCACCTACGAGCAACGCTCCGAGCAGCGCGACAAAGCGCAAGTCAGACCGAACGCGTGCGGGATTGGTCCGCCAGCGCTCGAACGAAGCTCGGATCCGCGGCCAGCCGAAGTACCAACCCGCCACTACCGCTGCCAGCGTCCCCAGCGCGAGGAATGCCAGTCCCCGCGCCGCCTCGCCGACGTCGGTCATCACCTCTGGGGCGTGCAGCTGATCACGAGAGCAAAAGCACGCGACCCCGCTTCCGCAGTTCCTACAGCGCATTCACTCCTCCAATCTCTCTTCGTCGGTGCGGCGCGGCCACCGCGGCGTTCCCACTTCTGTTGTAGCAGGCTGCCATACCATGTGGCAAGAGACACGCCGAGGATCCATTGCCAGCGGGAAGCCCGCTGGCTAGAGACGCAACCGCAGAGGCGGCTCAGGCGGAAGGAGCATACCTTCCCCCGAGAACGCAACTGTGGTCCCTATTCTCGGCGTATCCAAGCCTCGGCGGTCCCCAACGCAAAAGCCGGCAGCGACCGTCGAAATCGCGACGAACGCTGCGCCTATAGCGATGAGCTGGCCGCGGCCGCCGGGCACCGGAGCGACCTCCTGGGCGGCGAAGCCCAGGGCGTCGCGCGCTTGTCGCGCGACCAGCTCCCGGTCACGGAGGAGCAATCCGGGGAGCGCTGGCCCCAAAGCGCGACTCGCCCATTCCGGGATGGCTCCCGCAATATAGGTCAGCCGCCCGTCGCTGGTTTCAAGTATTTGCTCGAAAGCGAGCGCTCCATCGGGCCCCATGAGCGGGGGGGCAGCGTTGTCAACGAGGACAGCACGATCAGCGAGCTCAAGAGCGCGCGGTAAACGCGCCATACTGGCGTGGTACTTCCGCTCGATGACGTCTCGGGGGATGTCATGCAACCCGAGGGCCACGCGCTCCTCGACGCGCTCAACATGACGCTGCGGTTCGCCGACGCCCAGGAAGAATAGCTCCACTCGATACCCGAGGTCTTTCGCCTCCTCCATCATCCGCAAGTACGTGGATGGAGTCGCGAGATTGCTCCCCGCGAGAGTTGTCTCGATACAGAAGCTTTCGCGGCGGGCAAGGTGGCCACGAGCGCGCCGATTTCCTTCCGCCCAGGCGTCAGCCGCGCTAAGGTGACCCGCGCGGCCGATTTCGTCGGCGTCAATCACGGGCATCACGACGCGTAGGCCGGAACCCTCAGTGAAGGTGCTCTTTCCAGCACCGTTGGGCCCCGCGACAACGATGAAGCGGAGTGTGTACGGAGATCGGCTCAAGGTTGGTTAGCTGATGCGCCGGATCAGGGGGCGGCCCTGCGAAGCGACTTCCCGGATACGCTCGATCGCACCGTTCGACTCGCGGACCTCGAAGGTCCGACCATCGGGCGCCAATTCGAAGAGTCGGCCCGTATTCTCGCCGCGGCCCTCATAGCGGATAGCTCGGCCAAGAGCGAGGGTCTTCTTGACGCGCTCGGCCGCCAGGGCCCGAGCTCCGCGCAATAGCGGTTCTACATCCGACGACGGTCCGACTTGGAGCGGCTGTTTGACCGGGACGGCTTGAGCCTGCTTCATGGCTTTAGTATACACCTCCGGAATCGGCCTGGCTACGTTGTATTCGGCGGCGTTGCTGGAGGCCCAAACCAAGAGCAGGCAAGCGCGCTATTGCATGACATGCCAATCCTGGCATATCATGGGGCTATGGCGGCCCGATCCTTGCCTAATCGGCCTTCTTCCCCCCTCTCAATGGCGGGCTTCGAGCTGTTGAGTCCGACCGAGCGGGCGGTTGTCCGAGCCTTGCTCGCGCGCGGCGGGGAATGCTCCGACGGCTACGGTCCACTTGCGGCAGCGCTCGGCGCGGGATGGCGGTCGGTCGCCCGAGCGTCGGCTCACCTCAAAGTGCGAGGTTGGTGCACGTTCAAGCGCCGCGGCGCTGGGAAGCCAGGGCGACTGCGACTCTCTGACGAGGCGCGCCACCTTCTGGCGTCGAGTTCAAATCAGCCTGAGGTTGCTGCCGCCACGCCGATTGTACCGTCCCGCTTCATTGGGGATCCGAGGGCACTGGAGGTGGCGCGCATCCGGGCCCGGATTGGCACGGCCATTGTGACGGCCCATGACGTCGCTCGCTACTACTTGGAGAGCGCTTCGCCGGATGAGCTCGCCCGTCTCGACGCACTCCGCGACGAACAGGGCGGCTTGCCGATCGACGTCGTGCCGACGGGTGAGCCCCAGCTCGACGAAGGTATCCGGGTCATCTTCGAGGACCAGGCGCACTTCCGTGCGCGCCGCGCGGCTGAGCGCCGGGCCTTCGGCTGGGACGCATGATGGCGACCGACGCTGCGTCTTCTCACCTACATACCGCAAGACAACGCCCTACGTAGTGTGGTACTATTATAGAACGTAGTGCGGGACACGCCATCACTTGCGGCTATTGAGATCAAACGAGGCATGGGAACCGCGTTTTACGCTAGCGCGTAGTACCACAGAGTGAAGGAACATCGGAACGTAGTGTGGTAGTACGCTGTACATGGCGGCGCCGAGCGCGCGCGTCGCCGTAACTGTAACACAATCACGCTGAGGTACTATCACAGTGCCATATGTCGTAGCGGTCTACTTAGAGAAGGGCGGGTCGACGAAGACGACCACCACCGTCCACCTTGCCCATGCGTTCGCCCGAAAAGGACTGCGTTCGCTGATCGTCGACATCGACGCTCAGCGGCACGCTTCCCAGTGGCTTTTCCCTGGCGATCCACCAAGCCTTACAATCAACGAGGTCGTTCGCAAGCCAGAGATGGTGGCAGACGCCGTTGTCCCCTCCCGGATCCACGGCGTGGATCTACTCTACGGGTCGCGCGTCTTGCCGATGACCGCGGAGAGCGTCCTGAAGATCAGCGACGATGGTACCCCACGCAACCAAGTCTCCGTGCTCCAGAACGTCCTTGCCGGGCTCGACGGCCGTCACCAGCTCGTCTGGATCGACTGCTCGCCCAGCGTCGGCCTGCTGAATGCGAACGCCTTAGTCGCGGCAGACCACGTTCTCGTACCGATGGACCTCGCGGATATGAGCTTCCAGGGTCTCGAGGACGTCGCCAAGACGCTCACCCAAATGCGGCGGAACGGCCTGATCTCGAGCATCCCCGACATCACCTTACTGCTCACTCAGACCGAGAGTGAGGAGTCCAAGACCACGGACGAAATTCGTCGCAAGATCGTCGGGGATACCGAGCACCCGCGTCCATATCGCGTTCTCAATCAGACGATCCGGGCGCGGCGCCAAATGCGAGGAATCTACCACACGCACATGACCGCTTTTGACCTTGCTGAGACAGGCGGCTTCAAGTACTCGCATTTACGAGCCGTCGCCGACGACTATGCGGCTGCCGGAGCGGAGTTCGCGTCCATCGTTGCGGCGGCGATCGCGAAGCAGAAGTCTGCCACGGAGGGCATCTAGCATGGCCAACGACGACCCGTTCAGTCAGCTCAAGGCGGTACAGGCGGAAGATGCTCACACTCGTAGGCCAACTCCGTCCGTCCAGACGACGTCGCGCGAGCGAACGGAGCAAGTGGCCACTGAAGTGCCCAACGCCATGACCCCGAGCACCCGGCACGAGGGCGTGGAACCGGCCAAAGGCTATGAGGAGGAGAAGGAGCCCCGCAAGGCCGCGGGCCGTGAGATCCAGCTCGCCGCGTATCTCGATGAGGAGCTGGATGCCTTCGTCGATGATTATACCGGCCGTCGCATCGAAGGTAGCCGGCGCAAACCGAGCCGCTCTCTCGTCGGGTACTGGATGTTGACGATCGCGATGAACGTGCTCAAGGCACAGGGACTGCCCACCATGCCGCGAGAGCTGCTCCGGCGTCGGCGCTGATTAACCCACTGCTTGTTCTTGGCGCAGAGCGATCTCGAGTGGCACGTCGACGCCGAATGCAATGCGCGCTGCTTCAAGGAGCTGTTCGCGAATGCGCGACAAAGCCATGTCGCGGGCGAAGCCGTTGGGCGCAAGAAGTACCACCCCGCCTACGCCCCACCGTGTCGGCGTGAGTGGTTGCGCCAGACCGTAAAACGCTGGGTCTGAGAGGCGCGATCGCAAGGCCTCAGTGAACGCCATCCACGTTGGTTCCGCGAGGAATGGATGTTCTTCGCGGCGGCGCTCCGCCACCGGCATTTCAATTGTTGGCTGCGCGGCCTCCGGTGGCGCGACCTTGATCCGCCGTGCCTGCAGCTGGTCGCGCGCCGCATCGGGTAGATTCGGATGCCGCAGCGGCTGCCGAGAGGGAGCGACGTCTTCGCCGTCAGCAGCGGCCAAGAGCCACTTACCTGGATGCTGGATATCGCTGCGATCGGCGATCTCAAGGAGCTTCGACTCGAGCCACGCCACGCCACGCCTACGCAAGATCTTTGTCACCGCGGCCGTTGTCAGCCCGAAGCGTTCAGCTTGCGCGATCAAGGCTGGCGGCGTCGTACTCTTGAGGATTGATCCGGGCTGCTGCTGCTTTGAAGAAGTATTGCTTAGAGTATTGCTAGGGCTATCACCGATGACAGGGGACCCCTGTCGCTCATGATAGGTGCCCCCTATCACCGATGATAGGGGTGTGGCGATGGGAGCGCTATCATCGGTGATAGGGGTCCCATCCGTGAGGCGGTCGTCACCTCTATCATGGGTGATAGGGGTCTTGACGGCAGTTTGGACGGTACCCCTGTCACGGGTGATAGGGGTAGTTGAATCCTCGGCCTCGTCTTGGCAATCGATTCGTCCACCGACTCCGAGCAATATCTGATACACGAGACCTCGGCCGACGCCGGCGGCGAACGATCGGATCCACTGAAGTTGCTCAAGATGGCGAAGATGGCGGCGCACGGTCTGGTCCGAGCAGCCGACGGCGCGAGCGAGTGTGGTCATGGACACGCGAACCGGCGAGTCGCCATACTGAAAGGACTTCAGGGCGAAGAAAGTCAGACGGATCTCGCCGGGTACGCTGGCGTCTCGGATAGCCGCATTGGGGACCATCGTAAAGCCGCGTCCTGCAGGCTCCCCATGCTGCCTAGCCACGGGCTAGAGCCCATGGAAGGCCCGGCCTATCGGGCCGAGGTAGGTTCATCGCGATCTCCTCACACCCAATCAGGTGTGCTGAAGTAGCAGGATGTCCCACGCCGACCCCGAAAAGGACATGCGTGGGTGTGTGATCCTGGTGCTGGTACCACCCAGACCAAATCGCCTCACCGGGCCTCGTGACGACCGCCAAATCCTCGACGAGCCCCAGATGAAAATCAAACCCTTCCAGTATCCCGCCGGCGTTCCACCGCCGGCGGTTCTACTTTCTGGGCGACGCTATCATCGTCGCATCGCGTACTCTCCTAACATCGCTGGCACGTGATTAGCTCGCGGCCTCATGGGGACGCGAGTCCGATGGATCTAGGAAACGCCGGATGAGCCGCCTCCCAGAGGGGCCCGTCACGCGGTTCACCTCCAGGAAGCCAGCCGTGGTAAGCTCGCGTTCCAGCCGGTAGATAGACGTCATCGAGAGCCCCAGGCTCCTTGCCGCCTCCTCGTACTCGATCTGCGGGTTTTCTCGGATCAGCGCGTAGTAAGCGATTGCCTTACCCTGCGACGGCAGCAAATTCGCCCGGAGGAGTGCGCGCGGCAGTTGAATGACGTCCATCGAGAGTGCTCCCCGACAATTGTGCCAGCGGTTGCCACAGACTTCGACCACTACATCTTGTGTCCTCTCACCGTGGCTAGTGGCATCCCTTGAGGTTGCTGGGTGAGAATAACAAGCGTAACAGGGGTGACCCGAACTGGCGCTCGCTGGGTAAAGAGGCGATGGCCGATCATTTGATGTTGCCTGATGCTGTTCCTGCACTGCTTCCGTTGTGCCTGCCAAGAGAACACCTCTGTCGCCATTGCAGGGAAGGGAGGGGAGCTCCAACGCGGAGTGCACGTGCCCGAATCGCTTCCCCTCGGACCGGGCCCCAGTACCTAGAATCCCAACTCAAGCGGTCCGCACCGGTTAGCCAATACTCACGCGGGCCCAAGTGCGTGGTGAGGCCGCCATTCCATCGCGGTAGGGGCCTCCGGTGCGGGTCGCGCGCAGCGGGGCGCGAGGCAGCGAGGAGACGTCCATCTATGCAGACGCCTTGACGCGTGACACTCACTCGCGCTCCTGAAACGGCGCCGAGCAACTTGACGACTTCGCCGGCGCCGCCAGGACACGATCCGGGGCCAATGTACGCGCGAGCGCGAGCGATCCTCGCAGCTGGTTCCGGGATGCACGCTATGACAGCATCGCCTGTGGCGAGATTCTGCGAAGGAAGCAGGAGGTACCATCCGATGGGCATGCTGGCGGTCGTGTTGTATCCGATACCGATACCGGCGATGCGCGCGGCGGCTAGCACAAAAAGAGCCGCGACGAATGAAACGCCGAGCAGCCTACGTCGCGATTGCATCAAGAGAACTCGCGTCTATGTTGGGAGTGGCTGGCGCCAAGCCAAGTAGCAGCTCAAGGCGCGGGCGGCGACGGAGGGATGCCAAGTGCTCGAGCGCTGCGAGGTCTCCAGCCTTCGCTTCGTTAACGAGCCACGCTCGCCACGAGGGCGGCTTTGGATATCCAGCGAGGGTGCGTTTGAGAGCCGCTCGTTCACTAGCGATCTGCTCGATCAAAGCGTCCACATCGGCCTGCCGCTGGAGGAGTACAGCCGCGCGCGCAGCTTGTCGGAGGCCTGGGTCGACCGTCGTCCTCACGATCTTCAGGCGGGCACTCGCCATGGCCTTAATCGCGCGCCGCCGCTCCCGCTCGGAGGACCGTTGTATCCGCCAACGGTGGGTCGGTGATCCGCCAGCGGATGCGGTGATATCGGCGCACTCCATCGCGTAGCGCAGGCGTAGCTCCGCAGGACCGCGTGCAGGAGGCGCCATCGCCACGGTGCGCCGGTAGGAGCGTGCGACGTCTATCCGGATGTCATCCTTCGGGGGCTCGTAAGGGCCGAGCCTCGCCACCAGTTTCGGGAGGCTCGCGAACCGCGCCATGTGCGAGGCGCGCCCCCGGAATCGCTCATCCTCGACGTCGACAAGGACGCCTCCGCGAGCCACTTGTTCGTAACGAACTCCGTACTCACCGAGAAGCGAATGAAGGTCCTGCCAGGTGGCGTCCGGGCGTGAAATGACCTCTAAGGCCCGCAGTCGGATCGCCGTCCCGAGCCACTCCTGAAAGCTGGGGCGCCCCTGCCATTGGCGTGCGGTCGCTCGTGGCGACAAGCGCGCTGGAAGCAACTCTCGACGCGCGTACGTCTGTCCGCCGATCTTGAGCGACTCGAGGGTCTCGGCGCTCGGGGACCTCCACCCGAAGGCGTCGTCCAGCGTGGCCGCGAGGTGCTGCAGACGCAAGGCGCTCCAAGGCAGATTTGCCGTGCGAAACGTTGTCGGGTGGATCCGGTTGACGACGATGTGTGCGTGGCTGTGAAGGCCGTCCCGGTGTGAAACGGCGACCCACTGATGGTCGCCCAACCCAAGTTCGTCGAGGGCTCGTCTTGCGGCCATTTGCATTTGCATGGCGGTCGGCGCGTCCTCTGGTGACCAAGACAGGACGATATGGCATGTCGGGTCTGTGACCCGTGGATTCTTTGCCGCGGTGACGCGCATTTCGCTCGCGGCCGTTCGGAGCGACCGTAGGGCGTCTGACGCCATGACCCATGCGAGCTTCTCGTCTTGGGAAAGGTACTGGAGCATCCGCCCGAAGGCATTTCCCTTCCCACTTCTTTGAGCGACGATCTTTGCGATCAACGACTTACTCCAGATGCGCGATGGCGTCTTCAACCGCCCCGCGCGCCTCGTCGGCATCCGGGAAGTCGCGCTGCAATAGGTCGAGGACGCGCAGCAAGGCGTCGGCGGCAATGGTGCGCCCATCGACGCGAATCGTGCGCTGGCTGAGCCGCTGCCGGACGTATTCCGCGAACGTGAGGTGGCACTCGGCCGCGATCGCGCGATAGGCGGTGAGCTCTGTATGGCTTACCCGCACACCCGGTAGCCAGGCGGACCGATCGAGCCCCGTGTGTTCAGGGGATGTGCCCACAAAGCACCCCTTGTCAGCAGTTAGCCAGGAACATATACAGGAATCGCTTCGGGCATACGGGCTCAAGTCCTGTTCGTCAAGGCACACTCAACCGAGGGAGAATATCGTCGGGCACCGTAATAGGAAGCAGAAACGTGTCACGAGAGGAGAAGTAGTTGGCAAGAGCTGGAACGACCGACGGGGTTGCTATTCCACTGACGACTTTGGACAAGATCTGCGACCAGGTTGGACGGCTGGCGTCTCAGCCGGTGATCGTGTCTGGGACCAAGAGGGTCGTGGAGCGCTCGTACGACGTGTTGCGCAGCGCATTGGACGCCGGACACAGCCCGGAGAGTATCCTCGAGGCCTTCAAGGCGGAGGGTTGCGTCCTCGACTGGGGCGCGGTGGAGCGAGCGATGCGGGCAGTCGAGCGTGAGCGGCGACGCAACAAACCGCTGGCTGGAGCTACCCGCGGCGCGGCGCAGGAGGAGGGCCATGGACGAGCTGGATCGTGAATTCTCCGACCTTGGGGCGGCTGGTGGCGGGGAGGAGGGCGGTGGGGATCTGCCGCTTCTGACCCGCGAAGACCGCGAAACAATTACCGCCAGATCCGCGCAGCGGGCGACCGCGGACGGCAGCCGGCAGCCGATCACGGGAGCCGGTGAGGGGGCGGGAAAGAGAGCCGATCCCCCGCCGAAGGGAGGCCGGCCCGGCGCGCGCGTGGCGCGGAAGAGCGCCTCTGGCTCAGGGGAGCAGATTGCGCCATTCGGGCAGCCGAGCGAACCGCCGGGGCCCCCGTCGGCAGGAGCTGTTGCCACCGGGATCACGGTGGACGCCCAGCAGGCTGAGGGTCTGGTGGAGCGCCTGTCGGAGCGACTCGCCGCGCGAGTCGAGTGCACCGTCGGAGCGCGGATCGAGGGCTTCCTCGAAGCGCTCCAAGAGATCAGTCCGCCCGGGCGGGCGTCGGTTGACGCTGAGACGGTGCCGTCGAGCGCGCTGGTGCCTGCCGGCTCGCACTGGTCGCGCGCGTGGCTCGTGGTCGGAGCCAGCATAGCGTTCGGCATCGGCGGTTGGGCGTGGCGCGGTGGCGCCGACCGCGCGACGATGGCGGCCGAACGCGCGACGTGGGTCGCGCAGCTCCCGAACGTACGGGCGTCACTGGCTACGCCTTGGGGAGAGCGTTGGCTGCGCATGCTGGCGGCCAATCCACGCCGCGCGATCGAGGACATCGAGGCTTGTATGCCAGCGGCCGGGCTAAGGATCCAGAGGAGCACGGCAGGCGGTGAAGCCTGCGCTGGGAGCGGGGCCACGCAGGGGTGGCGCCTGGCGCGGTAGGCGCGATGGAGGGACCCGGGCTAGAGCCCGGGTCCGCGTAGTAATGGACCCTTGAGGCGCAGGGATTCCAACCGCTCAACGTAGCCATACAGCCGGCCGAGATCGGCCCTTTCAGGGGTCATCAGAGGGATCCGGGTACGCAACTTGGCGGTGTCTACGAGGCCAGTGCGCGCCGCGGTTTCGCAATAGCGGAGGTCCTTATCGCGGCCGGCAGCGAGTTTGGCGAGGATGAGGTCGTGGAGTTCAAGGCACCACCCAATCGCGTCGCCGGTATTCTCGTTGCGGAGCGGCACGAGCCGCTGCATCCACCCTTCCGGGGCAACGGCCGTCTCGGGGCCGACGGTGCTCGCGTAGTAGCCAAACTCGTCGTGGAACGGCGAGAACTCCCCAAGGGCGCCATCGATCGCGTCAGCCATTTCGAGCAGATTTTTCGGGAAGACGTCGGCCTCCATCGAGACGGTGAGCTCCTCTGGCGGATCGGGAACCTGAGCGAGGATCGCCTGGCTACCGATGACGACGATCTCGTTGTCGCCGGTAACGCCAGCGGCAGCGCGGATGATGTGCTCGAGATGAACACGCCGCATCAGCGGTACGCCCGCATGATGGCAGCGCGTTCCTCACGTGACAGGACGCCGGTGAACGGGCTCGACTGCCGGAGGCGAGTCGCTCGCTGACCCGAGCTCCGTAGGAATTGGGCGATCTCCCTCGGGTCGCCGGAGAGAATGCGCCTCCATTCGTCGAGGTAAGCCTCCTGCGATCCCTGTGATGACCAGCGGTCGATGTTGTCCCGCGCCCGCGCGACAATGCCCGGGTTGGTTTCGATCTTGGTCGCGATGAGCCGGTGGAAGGCCATGCTCCGACGGTCGATCCGCACGTGGGGATTCTCTCGCCCGTGCCGCCGCAGGTACGATAGGGCGTTGTTCTGCGCGGCCCGGTGATGGCCAGAGCAATACGTTGGCTTGCGGCCGCGGGTGAGGGCCGCCGCGACGCGCTCGCCCGAGATCTCTCCACCGCAGTAGGCACAGCGGTACTGCTCGCTGAGAGCCGACGTATTCATACAGTTACACTATATCATTTTCAGGCGTGCGTCGACAACGCTGGCGCGGCAGCCTTCGTCGCTCGGCGAGCGGCCGGGCAGGCTGGCTACTGCGTGGTAGGCGGCGGTTAGGTGAGGAGTTAGGCCTGCGGCAGGCCGCCCATCACCCGAGTGAGGACCGTCTGCTTCACGCCGCCGCGAACGTCGTGGCGCTTGACCGTGCCCCGGATCGTCAGGAGTTCGCCCTGGTGGAGGCCGCGGAAGCGCGGATCATAGGAGGCGAACCACACGGCCTCGCGGCCATCTACCGTGGTGAAGCGGGCAAGGAAGCAGTCCCCGAAGCGGCTGGCCAACGGCCGTACGTCGATGAGGGTGGCGTCGACCTCGATGCGCTTGCCCACCGCCCCGATGAAGTCGCTCAACGCCACCGCCTGCTGCCGCCGGCGCGCCTCGGCCTGCTCGCGGAGCCAGGAGGGGACAGCCGAGGCGAAGAGTCGGAAGTCCCTCCCCTCAAGTGCCGGCTTGCCGGCGAGGACCTGGAGGTTCCGGCGGTACTCGGAGTCGCCGCCTTCTTGCGCCCAGGCGAGGACGGCCTTGGAGACGTCGTGGTCGGCGTCGGTGACGCGGAAGTCGGGATGCTCGGCGAGGAAGTCGCGCCCGTAGCGATCAAGTACCAGGATGCCCCAGACGACATCGGCGGTGGCAAGGCCGGCTCCCTCGCGCGCCTTGGCGGCGCTAATCCAAGGGATGACATTGGCGACCGCATGAGCCGTTGCGAGCGCCTCCAAGGGCGCCACGCCCGGCGCGGAATGACCGCCGCTACCAGAGAAGCCGTCATCCTCTCCTAAGGCTTCGATCTCGCGGATGATCTCGAAGCTCGCAGCGACCGCGTGGGGATCGACCCCGAGGAAGTCGTGGATGCAGGTGCTCCCGACCTGTTGCGCTTCGCCCGCGGCGTTGGTGACGACGTAGGTATCGCTGCGCCGCCGAAGCACGCGGCAATGATCGCACCATGCGGGCCGTATGGAGTACGAGGCCGGGATGGTCTCGCCGGGGAGAGAGCGGATGACCGTGCCGGTCGCTTCGTGCTGAAGTACGGCGGCCAGGCGCCACCCGCCGGGGAGCGCCAGGACCTCGGCCGCGACGTCGACCTGGAGGTAGCGGGTCATGAGCGGCGGGAGCCCGAGGACCGCGCGCGCCTCCCGCTCTTCAGGGGAGATGGCGGCGCGCTTCGCGATCTCCCCGACCACCACCCAAGTCGGCGGGGTGAGATTAAACCGCGCCGCGCGCCGAGCGAGGCGGGTGAGCGTGGCCTCAAGGTCCGAGAGTCTGAAGGCGGGGATCTCGTAGCGCAACGTCATACTCTAAGTATAGCGCATGCCCAGCGGTTGCGTGCCGCCCGCAGCGCATGCCTTCAGGTTTCACCTTCGTCGTGACCTGTGCCGCGCGGCTGACCAGCGTCGGCAACGCCGTCGTAGCCGGACGGCCAGCGCTAACGTCACGAGCTTGATCGCGCGCGCTTGGCAACGGTGAAGGCGTACGCGCTATCGGCGTGGCCGCTACACGTCTCAAAGTCGCCTTCCCGCCGCGTAAGTTCCTAGTGGCGCGCGATGGCGAGGCCGATTTGCCAAGCCACTTCCACCCCGGCCAGGAACGCGAACGTGGAGAAGAAGACGGTCTGGACGAGTGCGTCTAGCCCATCGTCACCGGAGATCGCGCGGTCAATGGCACACACCGCTCGCGCGACGAGCCTCACGCCGCGCCTCCTTGCAGAGCAGCGTAGTAGGCGGCGATCGCGCTTGAGCGCGCCGCGCGCGTGTACGCGCCGTTTCGGCGAAGGTAGACGGTTAGCTCGGTCGGCCCGCGGCGCTTTCCCTTGGCAGCGTCGGCGATCGCCCAGGACTTCGCAAGGGCGGAGGCGGCGCGGCCATCCATTAGGCCACCTCCCGCGAGAACCAGAGGCCGCAGAAGCGGCAGTTGAAGTGCGCGACGGCACGCATGATCGTGATGGAGGCGTTCTCGGCGCCGCACCCGGGGCAGGAAGCGAAGGCGTCGTGCAAGGCATTCCTCCGTGGTGGTGTGTGCTATACTCTAAGTATAGCAGCCTCCCCGGCTAAGCCTCATCGTGAACCGCAGTGAATCCGACCTCGAATAGGTTACGGAAGCGGGCGCACGACATGATTTGGGAAAAAGGAGTCCCGCGTCATCCCGCTTCGTCGCGTCGACCGGTTCCAGGGAGAGCACCGAGGAGCAGTTGCAGCTCCGCTTCCCTGGAGATCGGCGAGGCCGGCACGTCCCGCCGGCGCGCTTCTGCCTGCCACACGGCGAGGTTCTCCGCGCTTACGCCAGGCAGCCACGTCACAGTGTCCGGCGTGACGGCTGCGAGGCGCTTTCGTCGCACGTCGTCGTAGAAGAGGTCAGCGCCAACGAACGCCCGCCCGGCCTCGGCGCATGCTGCTGCCGTCGTGCCAGTCCCGGAGAAGGGGTCGCAGACGAGATCCCCCGGCATCGAATACAGCATGACTGCGCGCTTCGCGAGCGCCAACGGAAACTGCGCGGGATGCCCTGGGGCGCGCTCCGGATGATTCGCCTTCACCTGCTCGATCGGCCAGACGTCAGTTGGCCAGGCACCGAGCGGATTACAGGTAAGCTCCCCCTTGTGCGGACCTTTGTACGCGCGCTTCTCGGGGTGCCGCTGCGGCGTGCGGGCTGCGGACGCATTGAAACGGGGGGAGTCGCCCTTACACCAGACGAGTGCCGCCTCGTAGCGTTCGGCGAGGCGCCGCTTCGGCTGGAGGCCATGGCTCTTCGTCCAAATAACGCGGCTCTGGAATGTGAGGCCAGCGCCGCGGAAGTCGTCGAAGAAGAGTATGTCGAGCGGCACAGTCTGGTTCGCGTCGTCGCGCGTGTTTCCGAGCTGCACGAAGGCCATGGCGTTGGGCTTGAGGGTGCGGGCCATCTCGGAGATCACCTGCATCATCCACCCGTGGTAGTGCAGGTGGCGCATGCGATCGGCGCGCGGGGCCTCGCCGTAGACTTTCCCGATGTTGTACGGGGCCGACGTCACGATGAGGTCTAGCGAGTCGTCGGGCAGCGAGTCGAAGAAGTCGAGGATGTCGGCGGTCACGGTCTCGCCGATGATCGCGCGCAGCGTCTCCTCCTGGCGCCGCCGACGCTCCTCGGCCCGCTCGCGGATGCGTGCCTCGTGCTGCCGCGCCCCGTGGCGAAGCAGGATCTCGTAGACGAACCCGCGCGATCGCCCGATGCGATCAGCCGTCTCCTGATAGGTGAGGCCGTCGGCGCGCAGCCGAAGCACCTCGCGCTCGATCGTGGCAACAGCGACGGCGCTCACGCAGCGTCGGCCTCGATCGACCCATCGGAGAGGAGCACACCGTGACGATTCCCGACGCGCTCCGAGCGATCGAGCTGGAGTTGCCGCACCGCCTGGGTGGAGAGGGCTGCGTAAGGCGCTACGGCCTCGAGCAGTTCCGCGATGGTCCCGAAGCCGCCGAGCTTGTCGAGAGCACGGACGCACTCCCCCTTCGTATTCACGAGCTGCGCAAAGAAGTAGTCCAAGGGGCGGTCGTATCCCACGAGCAAGCGGCGATTGCCGAGGAGCATCGCGGGAGCGACAACGTATCGCGACATGCTGACCTCCGGGCGGGAGACTATACTCTAAGTATAGCGCACCTTGAGGGGACGTGGCCTACCAGGGCGCCGGAGCGGTCACGTCGTCAGGAAGCGAGCACGCGTTGGAGCGGCGGCCCGGGCCAAGTAGCACGCTTCGCGGTCGCTAGCGACGCATTGACGACATCCCAATGGGCCACGCAGGACCGGAGTACGATGGATGACGGCAGCCGTCTGCGTATTGGCCCGCTACTATTGTCGCGCGGAGGCGGTAGTGGTAACGGGTGCCCCAAGCGCCGCAGCGTCGAGGTGTGCCAGCGTGGCGGACGAGCTTGGGAAGGAGATCAGGAAGCCGTACGTGCCGCGCGGGGGCTCACTATAGTGTGCGTTCTCCGTTCGTAGGCGCCACGCGAGGGCCGCGAGGGCAACGTCAGCGCTGCTACCCCAGGGGACGAATACCGATATCGTGGCGATAGCGTAGTGAACGAAGCCCCCAGTAAGCAAGAGCGCGATGGTTGCACCGGCGACAAGAAAGGGTAGGGGCGCCAAGGCGACAAGGATCGTGTGGCCAGCAGTCATTGTCTTCTCGTCGCTCAGGCGGGTATACGCGCGCAGGATTGCGATGTTTGGCACCAGGTCGAAGTGTATTGATCCACTATACCGGAGCGCCCGTAGGGCAAGCAGATGAAGGGCTTCATGCCCCACGATGAATACGCCCATAGCGGGCAAGACGACCACAAAAAATACGCCGTAATCGCGCGCGGACGGGATCGTGCCGATCCGCAAGAACGTAAGCCACTGGTGGACCAGGTCTACCACAAACGGTGCAGTCAGAAGGATGAGCGTGACCGCACCCAGGATGAGCGGGGCCAGGGCGACGGCCCTGGCCGGGCGCAGTGGAGATGCGAAATGGCGCGTTTCCACGGATAGCGCAGGTCCTTTCTATGATAGAGTGGCGCGCACGGTCAGCTCCCAGCGCGCCCGGGTGTTGCGTGGTGACAGGGCGCCAGCAGCGGGGCTACGAGGCCGCGGGCGCCT
This sequence comes from bacterium, assembly GCA_004298665.1. Taxonomy (GTDB): domain Bacteria; phylum Vulcanimicrobiota; class Vulcanimicrobiia; order Vulcanimicrobiales; family SCRA01; genus SCRA01. The sequence goes on from SCQY01000254.1 coordinate 16,551, forward strand.
AGGACTTCGATGAGCGATACCGTGCCGTCGCAGCGTTCTTGGCGCACGCCTGCGAGCAGAAGTAGTGCTTCGCGCGGCGCTTCGTCGACGTGATCAGACGGTCGATCTTGATATGCTCGACTTTGCAGTATTCGCACAACGGGAGTTTCTCATCATAGACCTCGCCTACGACGAGGCGCTTCCCGTGTACGGTGACAGTAAGACTGCTCATGGCCTCGGGGTTCGCGGCCGGCAAAGCCGGGTCCCGGCCGCTCACCGGCGGCCGAAGAAGAAGAGGTCAAGCAGCGCCAGCAGCCACCGGCCGCTGACGAGGTCGCGTAGGAACAGGAACGACATGAGCGTACTGCGGCGGTTCATCAAGGGCATCTCCGTGGTCTATGGAGGCGCTATACTGTGACTATAGCATTGTCCCGACGAGGTTGCTAGCGACAGCGTTCGCAAAAGTCGGATCCGCGCGTGGTGATCGAGAGGAGCGACCGGTGGCCATTGTCCTCACCACCCGCAGGAAGCGGCGGCGCAGCAGCCGCATCGCCGTCCCGTCGCGAATAGCGTGGCAACAGCGCCGAGCGGCCTACGCCGGCACCTTCTGCTTGGTTTGCGAATCGTAGCCGGAGCACGTCATTGCGACGTGGTGGCACTCCTGTCCGCGACACGCCCGCCCGTGCATCTTCATGCAGGTCGGATCGGTGCAGTTAGGATCATTCGGGCATGACGGTTGAATGCCATATCCTCGCCCATGATTATTGCCTGTGCCGAAACATCCACGCCTCATGTCGGCCCTTCCTCGCCCGTGGCCAGGTCCACGGTAACGCAGCGGTAGCCGGGGATTAGATGGCGCGGCCGCTCGAAGATACCGCGGCCCCGCTCTCCGCTCAAGGAGACGACGCAGATTTGACCCCAGGCGTCGTTCGGTTGTTTATCGTTTGCACGCGCCACACTTGCCCCGTTTATCGGTGACGACAAAGTGATGCCCGTAGTCTTTCAAATGCTGCGTGACCTCACCGGATCCAGCTTGACGGATCACCTGATCGGCGCGCGCCCAAGAATCGGTGTGGAACACCTCGCGCTCGGCCTTCCGGTCCCAGACGTGAAACTGCTTACGGCTGGAGCCCACGGTGTGGTCCCGAAGCTCGTACCGCGCGGCCTCATCGTGGCGGGCCAGGTTGTCGGTCTTAGCGCTCATATCGTTGTCCTCTCCAGATCGCCCCTGGCTCACCGCGCACCTAGTTGACGGACAGCGCGGCGATGCCATCGGGGCCGTCGAGACCATCGCAAGTCGAGCACAGATACAGCGGGCGGCCGTCTCCGTCGAGGTGACGCACCGTTGCGGCGGCACCGCAGTCCGCGCACAGCGGCGCGCAGCACGCGCAGTAACGGTGGACCTTATAGGCAAGCGCGGCACCCCCGCCGAGGTCCAAGCGCGCCTTCCAGGGCATCGCACGGATCACGGCGGCCTCGTCCTCGAAGTCGGCGTTGTCTCGGCGCAGTTCCCCAAGGGTGGTCGGCCAGGAGTGCTGCTGCAGCGTGCCAGCCATGGTCGTCACAGTGATATGGACGTCTTCATCGGGGTCCCAGGTGTTGCGCTCCAGCAGGGCGGGACAGTCGGGCCAGGCGTGCTCGCTCGGGTGGAGGTGACAGGCACTACGCGATGAGATCGTCATACTCATAGTCTAGCATACTGCTGACGCCGGTGCAGCGCGTCACCTGTCTAGATCAGCCCGAGAAGTATGAGCCAAGCGGCGACCGTGTGTTGAGCGCGTCGTGACGCCGCGAGGCTATGTGCGTTCGCAGATCCAGCACGAGAGCCTGCTCTCGAAGATACAGCCGCGTGGTGTAGAGTAGCTGTACGGGTCGAGTTTCACACGATGTCTCTGAGTGCTCTACAGAGCTCCTCTGTGATGTCCTCCGGCGAGTAGTCGCTATGATCCGCTGCGAGGGTGTTGCGAAGCCTGACCAGCGGCTCAAGTGCAGCCAGGAGTTGAGGCAATGCGTTGTAGGCTGCGATGATCGCATCGGCGCTTCCCCAAGCGGACTCGGCGACGACGTTCCCGCCATAGGCACGAACGTTTTCGTCGTCGTTGTAGTAGCGGGTGTCATCCGCCACGATACTTCCGCGAAGTTGTCCGGGCCGCAGCGGTACGTGCGGTCCCTGGTCAACCCGAGCCCTGACTGCGGCCAGAGACAATGGACTGTGTGATGTATCGAGCGCGTCACTCATGCGCAATCCTCACTGTGATAGCGAGCTGGTGCGATAACGCCGAACCACGGCGTGGAAGGTAAGGAACCTCGGCGCAGGCAGTCAATGACGCACGCGCGCGTGAAGCCCGCGTTCTGCTCGCCGCCGCCGGCGTACGGCGAGTTGACGACGACAAGCATGAAGGAGCGTACTGCTACGGCCATACTCGTAGTATAGCACCTAGCGGGGGGTGAGACTCACGCGGTTGCAGGGAGAGAGTAGGTCGCCGGCGCCGATCGCACGCAGCGTGCCTGCAAGACCTGGCGGACCTTCTCGCGCCACCAGGCCGTCGTCGTTGGGCGACGACCCTCGATAGCGCGTGCGATCTGGTCCACCGTTCCCGTACCGCCTAGATCCATGAGCGCGGCCCTAACGACAGCCCACCAGACGCCGCCCTTTGGTGCGTCCTCGAGCAGCGCGCGGTACCGCTCGGCTAGGTTCTTCGCGTCGCGCGTCTCGTGATACAGAGCGAAGCCAACCAGCGTCCGTCTGCGATCCTTGGAAAAGAGCGCGAAGAGCAAGGGCATCGAGAGACCCGGGAAGATGTTCCGTGGAATCAGAGACTGATCGATAGACCAACTCTCGGCATAGCGGCACACGCGCGAGGCGGTCTGGAAGATATACGCAGGCAAAATGAAGCCGAGGCGGCCTCCATCCGGGAGCAACCGGTGACAGCGTGCGAGGAAGCCGTCGATGACGTCGAGGTCGAATGGCGGGTTACCTACGACGGCGGTCGGCTGAACGTCGAGATGGACGGTACGGAAGTCGCCCTCGATGATGCGCCGCCCCGTGCGCACGCGAGCCTCGGCCGCGAGCGCCGTGTCGATCTCCACGCCAACGGCTGGCACAGTCGCTGGAAGCGCGGCCAAGAAGCGGCCAGGGCCGCAACTAGGCTCAAGAACGAGGTCCTCTCGATCGAGGTGCGGGAAGTATCGCGCGATGATCTCCTCGCATACCCATGCTGGCGTGAAGAACTGGCCTAGAGCCCTGGCCGCCGGCGACGTTTGGCCCTGTGGAGGCGCCACGGCACCGCGGTCTGACAAGAAATTGAACGCGCTGGCCGCGTCGCTGTCGTTGCGTCTCGCCATACTCTAAGTATAGCATCCGCGCGGCGCCCATGGACCGTGCAGCCGCCACCGCTCTTCGTCGGTGGCGCGCCTCGCGCCGAGCGACCATGCCCGCCGTCGAGGGGATGGTCGCTCGGCATGGGAGGATGGTCCGCTACGCCGTTGCAGACTCGCGTTTGAGCTTCAGCTGCGCAGCATCGCAGTCACCGTCGGCGACATCGCCACGAACGCGGAGGAACGTTGGCTGATAGAGCGAGCCGCCCGCGTAGGCGTAGAGGTAGCGAACCTCCACGAACGTCCCGATCGCGGGCTTCGCAGCGTTGGGTGGGATCGTTACGTTTCCGACCTCGACCCATCCGGCGTTCCCGCGCATCTCCAAGCCAACACTCTGCTTGGCATTATGGCGTGAGACGCGGCACGTCGCAGTCTCGTAGAACTTGAACTTGAACTGGGTGCCGTGTTTCCGTCCTGCCTCGACCGGGGCATCGGCTCGCTTGAAGACGACGCCTTCGGCGCCGGCGTCATAGAGCGCATTGAGTGCCTCGCGCTTGTTGGCGTGGCTGACCCCGACGACCGCTATCCAGGGAGAGGGGACATCACGCAGCAGTGCGATAAGCGCCTCATGTCTCGCGGCAAAGGGGCGTTCATTGCCATGCCCGCCGGCCTCGAGGAGGTCGAACACGTGGTAGGTATCGCCGACGAGCTCGCCGTCGACGATGAACGAGTCCTCGGGCAGAGCCAGGATGTCTGCCACCAGCGCTTGTGGCAGGCTTGCGGCATTCCCGAGCTTGTTCGCGCCGACCACGGAGCCGCCGTCGCGCCGTACCATGAGACGCTCGCCATCGTGCTTCTGCTGCATGAGGTAGCGAGCGTCATCGAGGAGGCGTTCAGCCTCGGAGCGCTCGATGGGGATGAGCAGTTGCGGACGCAAGCCGGTGTCAGTTGGCACGCTAGCGATTACGGCCCCGCCAGGAGCGCCCTGCGAGACACGGTAGTGCTTCTTGACCTTGGCGGCCACCAGGGCATCGAACGCGGCCCGCGCTGCGGCGAGGGCCGGGAAGACGCCCTTTGGCTGGAGCTTGAGCGCGGATCCAATCCGGCCGTTGAAACCGTTGACCGCGAAACCACTACCCGTCTCCTCGAGCTGCACGCGGTAGGCTTTGGCACTCCCTTCTTCGGTGCAGGTGAGCAGGACGGACGCGATGACGGAAGCAGGCATTCATTTCTCCTGGAGTGTTAGTGCTATACTCTAAGTATAGCAGCCCAAGAAGCGTTGCCCCAGGGCGCTGGCTAAGTAAAGTGTGGTAGCGCCCGAGAGGAGCCTTGCGATCCCACGCGTGGAGCGCGTATCCTAGAGTCAAGGATGAATAGAGGTGAAGCCGCGGGTCGAGCCGCGCAGGACGCTAGAGTGCCAACGGACGTGCTGGTGGTTGTCGCGCGGATCGACGGACCGTATCCGTCGGTTGGGCATACGGGCCGCGACGGCGTGTCGCGAGGTCGCAAGTCGCGGGCGTACCACCAGCTCTATCGGCGGGTCCTCGACGCAGCGCGGGAAGCGATTGCGAGAACGGGATGGGAGCGTCTACCCACGTCGGAATTAGGACTCGTCGTAGCGACGCGATATTGCCCCGATCGCCGGCGGCTCGATGCGTGGAATCTCGGGAAGTGCGAGGCGGACGCTCTCACGGAGTCGGGCGTCTGGGAGGACGACTGCGTAGCCGAGCCGCTGCTGCGCCGCCGCTATGACCCTGCTGGCCCCGACCGCGTGGTATTCACGATCTTCCGCGGCGACCGAGAAGCGCCAGCGGAGGGTCGTGTTCGTCGCAGATCGTCGGCCCGACAGCCGTCCGTCGTTCCCGATCGCGGAGGCCGATGCGCAGAGCTGAATGGGAAGCCTATCTCCCGTGAAGCCGCACTGGCCCTCATTCGACGAAAATAGGACACGTTAAGGAGCGGAGCGCTCGGGATGCGTTCACCGTTGCCCCAATAGCCGGGAGAGAGCAGGAATAAAACCGCGGCGGCGATCTCATGCCCACGGAAAGATCGGCCCATACCGTCGGGCCGCTCGGCTGCCGTCCGCGGCTTCGCTATGCGTCGAGCTCGCGCAGAAGGCGCGAGATCACGCGGTCGCGCTCCGCCGCACACTCGCGCTCATAGGCATGGACCTCGGCGAAGAGCGCGGCGCGAGCGGCTCTCGCTCGCGGGGCAAGCTCGACCGAGCGGAGCGAGGCGCGCCAGGAGTCGTAGGCGATTCGCTTCGCGCGGGTCAGCGTCGCGCTGCTCGGCAGGTCGTCGAGCGTCCAGTGAGCCCGTCGCTCGACCGGCGCTGACCGGCGCGCGCGCTGAAGCGTTGGAGTTGGCTTGTTGAGCACGCGGTAGCGGAGGATACTTCGCAGGACGCGTACTTCGGATTCAAGAGTCGGCATGGCTCCTAGTAGGTCTCCAAGGGGTGAAGAGGGGACGAGGATTGGCCCCGGTGGGACCGGAGTTCCACGCGGGGCCGCATCTCGGTGACTAGGAGCGCTTCTTGTGCCCCTTCAGCGCGAGGAGCGCGCCATGAACGGCCTTGATCTCATCCTCGGCGAGGTCGTCGATCGTGGTAACGTCCGCGTGGATTACCTCTCGGACGTACGCCAGGAGCGCTTCCGGGCTCTCGAGGCCCTTCTCTTCTCCGAGCGTCACCACGGAGCGCTTCCACGGGATCGAGGCAGCCTTCACGCCGCGCTCGGCGGCGCTGCGCCATGCGGGCTGCTGAGCCTTCGGCTCCGGCGCATCCTGTGCCGCCGCTGCGGCGTCGTCGGCCCGCTCCGCCGCGGCTCCCGCTGCCGCATCGTCTCCCTGGGCGCTGGCGGCCGTAGCCCCATGTTCCGCGGCAACGGTGGCACCCTGCTCCTCGATCATCGCTCCCAGCGTAGAGATGTAGGCGTCCTGACCCGTTGGCGGATCGTCCTCCGGCGCTGCGGGCCTTAGCGCTTCCGCACGGGCTGCGAGCCGTCCGGACGCCCCGGTCGCCACGACAGTGGCCTGCTCCGCGACCGCGTAGTCGCGAACCTCTTCGGCGATGGCCAAGCCGCGCAGTATGTCCGACGCGCCGTCACGAAGCGTCCACGAACGCGCGCGCATCTGGTGCATGCGCTCCTCGTACAGAGCCCAGGGACCTTCCTTACCAATCAGGCGCGCCTTCTTCGCTTGAGCGTACGTGAAGGAACGCGTGACCGGCGTGCGGCCCTTGCGCGTGAGCGTGCAGTACGCAACGCGCTTCTCGCCTTCGCCCTCGAACCACTCCTTGCAGTCGACGAACGACGGGTGGGCCTGCACGAGCGCCAGCGCGTGATCACCCCAAATCGAAGGGCGGCCGTTGATCACCGCGATACCCTGAAGGCTCTGCGCCGGCGATAGACCGACCTGGGCACCCTCGGTGATCGCGATGAGCACGTTGGCCGGCTTGCCCTTGTAGTCTTTCGGCGCGAAGTCGGAGCCGGCGAGCATCTTGCAGAGGTACATCGCCTGCTCGAAGTTCTGCGGTCGGATCGCGTCGACGAACGCCAAACCGATGCTGGCGGGTCGGCCACCCGCCGTGGAGATCGGGACCACCTCCGGGAGCTGTTGCTCCTTGGTGGCGCCGTTGGTCTGACCCATGAAGAAGTCCTTTCCTCGCGTAGTGGTGTAGGCTATACACTAAGTATAGCCTACGCGAAGTCTGAGTTCCAGGATCACGAAGCGACGCGAAACTCACGCGTCGTCTTCACGAACGCCTTGGCGGCGTCCGGACGTGCGGCCTTGAACGCGTTGGCGTCGAATGCTGGAACCAGGAACGAGCGGAACAATTCCGGCTCCTGCGCGGCCAGGGCGGCCTCATCGATTCGCCCGGTGCTCTTGGTCGAGAAGGTGGCGAGCTTCTGGCCGCCGATGGTAAGGACGTCGGCCTCGCCAAGGAAGGCGACGATCTGATGCTTGACCTCTTCTTTCGCTTTCTCGCCAGCGTTGAGCTCGCGGTAGCGGTCGACCAGCATCGCGATCTCGGGAGTAGCCTCCTTCGCGACACCCTTGACCTTCGGCCAGCGCGTCACAACGTCGCTAACGGTGCTGGGATCGGGCGGGACGCCCTGCTCGACGCGTCTCCAGAAGTCGGTCTCGAGCGCGATGAGGTTAGCGATATCCTCTTCGTTGCGCTCGATCAAGTACTCGCGGTAGTCGCTGCCAGCGATCAGGGCCGCCACGTAGGCGAAACGGCGTCCCGTCACGGCGAGCTGGTGCTGCACCTGAACGTAGTAGCTCTCCGGGATCTCCGACGAGCCCGAGTCGCCCCAGCCGTCGGCGGAACGAGCGGTCTTGATCTCCAAGACCACCGGCTCGATCCCGCCGAGGAACACGTCGCGGTCCAGGTTCGCGAGCATGAACGGGTACTGATGATGCCTGAGGATGAAGTTGATGCGTCGGACCTTCCACTCGGGGTGCTCCCGCGCAAACTTCTGCGCGATCGGCTCCTCGAGGATGTTGCCCCACTCGATCCAGGGCTTCTCGGAGATGTCCTCCGGTTCGATCTCGCCGCGCTTCTCCAAGTAGAGTTTGTATGGCGTGGACCAAGACGACATGCAAGCGACGACCGCTGCATCGGATGAGCCGATGCCTAGGCGGCGGGCCGCGAGCCATTCCTCGTGACTCATGCCGGCCTTGCTGATCTTGTGATCTTGCACGGGGGAAGAGGGCTGTGGTAGGGTGATGGTCACAGGGGCGATACCTCGCGTAGTGGTGTGGATTGTTCCTGTGCAGCGGAGAGGTGTTGCAAGCGCCTCTCCGCTCTACGTTTATTCTAGCACGTTGCGACGGCGCCTCATGCGCAGCGGCTACACGTCCTTCGTCACCGACGGCCCATTCGCCAGCGGTACACAGCCAACAGCAGCGGGTGTATGGGAGATTACCGTCGAGGACTCACCATCCTATAGGGCGGGCCCGGAGACGATCAGGCTGCGATACTGCCGCTCAATCCGTTCGATCGCAAGGCCTAAGTCCACGAGCACCGCGCACTTTCCGTTGACGAGTTGCAAGCCCGGACGATCGAAGCGGACATGCAGCGGTCCGGCGCCCAGGCCGTTGTCCAGCACGAGGTCTGGGCGAATCGCCTCGATACTCGGCTCACTCGCGTCGTTCAGCATCTCCAAGGTCGGCTCCGCACCATCGCGCTCCAAGACGCGGTGTCGACGCGTCTCCTCGTCTGCGTCGATGAAGAGAACCGCGGCACCAGCAGCCCGTAGAGGCTCCGTTTCTTCCTGCCGGCGTGCGATCACGACGGGTATTCCCGAGGTCGCCTCCCAGCGCTCTAGGGTATCTCGTACGGCCTCGCGCTGGGCGAAGGGGTCGTTGCCGATAGTTTGGAGCGCTCGACGGAACTCCGGCTTCCGTCGCCGGATCTCACCGGTGGAGAGGTGCAGGCGCTTTCCAAGCATGGCGTAGTAGTGCTCCCCGAGATGCCAGGAGACCGCGTGATGGGCCTGTGCTATCGCCGCCGTGATCCGGTCTACAACGTAGTCCTTCCCCGCCCCCATCCTTCCAACGATGACGAGACCCGCGTGTTGCTGAGCCATCACGCCACCTCTCTCGAGCGGAGGTGTCGGCGAGGCATGTCGCCCACAAAGTCGGCGCGCTCAATTGCCAGGCGCCGGCGGCCGTCTGGCGATACGCCACGGTCAATCTGGCGCGCCCACTTCCGGGCGTCAGGCCCAACGGCATGGGGATACAAGGGCTCGAACCCGAGAGCCACGAGGACATCCTCGCTAGTCACTTGCGGGCAGAGGCCGCGTGCGAGCCAGAAGAGCACCTCCTCTGCCGTCGACGCATTCACACGGCTAGTGGTCACTAATTACTCCTTCCAGAGGATGGGTGCCAAGACGGAGCCATACGCACTACAACGTTAGCCCGCTTAACCGGGCCTTCGGCTCAGCGAGGTTCGGAGAGCGCAGTGCGATGGCAAGAAGATCGGTTCGCAACTGACCGACGACGTCGCGGTACACGTCATCCTCGTCGATGAGTCGGGAAATGCGGTTGTGAGCGTACAATGCGCTGGTGTGGTCCCTGTAGCCGAAGGCTCTGGCAAGTTGAGGGTACGAAAGGTTCTTCAACTCGCGTACCAGGTAGAGCGCAATATGGCGAGCGGCGACCTCGTGAGGCTCCCTCCCTGACGCGCGGACGGCATTCGGCTGCACGTCGAACGCATCTGCGACGTGTTCGATGATCGCGTTGGTCGGCAGGAATGGAATGCGCCTTTGCGATGGCGCCTTCACTCCGAGGCGATGCGCGGCCCAGCCTGTCGTTGGGAGAGCCGCAGAATCGAAGGCGGGAGTGGGAGTAGGGAGTATCGATTCCATGCTACGGTTTCCTCAGGTCTATGCCACGTTCATGGGCACGCACTAGGACGACGCGCCCGCTGGCGAGACGGCGATGGTGAGAGCGGACGGCGTGACGCGTGGCACTCGCGCGCTCCCTGGGGTGTGAAGAAACGGCAATGGGCTCAGCGCGATCATCGAGTGCCACGACGGACCGCGCAAGGACGTGCGGTGTCGGCTTGGTACACAGGCGGCCGCTGACAAGGAGTTCACGATGGCACAGCACGGTCTCGGCGTCGATAGGTGGTGCGAGAACGTCGATCGTGCCGACGTTGGGGATGACGAGCGAGAAGTGCAAGACATTGGAGCGCCGCATCAGCCGGCCGCGTCTTCCGCGTACCAGAAGTGCCGCGTAGGCGCTCATACCGCTGGCACGCCAACCGCTGGAGGAGGGGCGAGTTGAAAGCGAGCGGCGTACAGCTCACGAATCTGCTGCTCAAGGTCCTTGCGGGTCAGGCGGAGATTCGTCTTTTGGATGAGCGACGTGACATCATGCGCCGCGCATCGCTGGCGCAGCTCTTGCAGGATGCCGGCGTCGTCCAAGCCAGCGGCGCGCTGTTCTGGCACCAAGTTTGCGACGTCGTAGTGGTCCCAGCGCTCTGGTGCGAGGTCGTAAGCCCGAACCGGAATGCCGGCTTTGCGAAACAGCTCTGCGCGCAAGGCCACCGATCGGCGTCCCGGGAGATCGCAGTCAGGCAGGAAAATCAGACTTCGCGTGCCTTGAAAATAGCCTGCCCACTCTGGCGGGAGGTTCCATGACGAACCGCTGGAGTTGGTTGTCGCGACAAGGCCCAAGGACTCCAGCGCCTTGACTTTCTTTTCGCCCTCGACGTAGAGAATTGGCTTCCCGGCGCGCGCAGCATCGAACACTTCAGGGAGTCGGTACGGGACCGCCTTAACGCCGGCTATACCCTTCTCCCAGCCTGGCCCCTCGGTGCCATACAGCCTGGGATCGTTGCAGCCGGGGGAGGGCCGATACTGCGAGAACGTTTTGCCTGGCTTCCCACTGGAGAAGACACCCTCTTCACGGACAACGCGGTAGAGCAGCGTGCCGTCCAGATCCACATAGTCGTAGCGGTCGACGACCTGTTTGCGCAGCAGCGGTTCGACGTGCTTGCGATGGCGCGCCTTGCTCGCGAAGTCGATCGTCGGCTCGTAGGGAACCCCGGACAGGCGCTCCTCGACCAGCCAATCGACTGCGGCGCCTCGGGTGCGTGCGCCCTCGGCGAAGACGATGAAGTCGAGTAACCCGCCTGACTGACCGCAACAGAACGAGTGCCACACCTTGGCGTTTGGCTCATCGCGCACGGAGCAAGATGGCGTGTCGTCGTTGTGGTCTGGCGAGGGGCAAGGTACCAGCACGCCGCGCGTGGTCCGGATTCCGCGAGCGGGTAGACCCGTCAAGCGCTCGTAGGCGGCGAACATGCTCGTGCCATTGATCAGGCGGTGGAGATCGATGTCGTACTTGGTGTTGGGCATCCGGCTACCCCTGGATAGGCATCAGGCGGGAAGCATAGGCTCTTGTTCAGGCATCACGTAGGGAATCCTGCTCGAGAAAAGAAGAACCGAGACCATGGAAGCCGTAGCCCTCGAAGGCCACGTCGCGCGGGTACTCTCGCACGACACCAGAACCAACGTTGCGCTCTTCCTGGTCGAGATGGCCTCGGGCGAGCGTCGTCGCGTGAGCAGCGTCGTGCCCCTGGAGCCGGTCGAGGGCACGGCCGTGCGCGTCGAGGGGCCTCAAGCGCTTGCCGGCGATGGCCGGCTCACCGTACGGGCCACCAGCCTGCGGATGGAACCACCCCTCCTCGGCAAGCCTCTGAGCCGCTACCTCGCCGCGATCGCGCCGTGGCTCAGCACCGAGGCCCTACGCCTGGTCACGGCGTTCGACGGCGACCTGGGAGAGGAGCTAGTTCCTGGGGTGCCGCACGCGACGGCCCTGCGGTTGCGAGAGGCCTGGCGCGACCACGATCTCGACCTGGCGGACGTCGGCTTCCTTCGTCGAGTCGGGTGCCCTATGGGCGCGGCAGCCGCCGTCGTGCGTGCGCACCACGGCGAGTCGGTGCGTGAGCTCGCTGGTGAGGATCCGTACGGGCTTACGCGTGCGGGGCTACCCTGGTCGGTCGGCGAGAAGCTCGGGAGGTCGGCGCTCGTGAAGCCCGATGATCCTCAGCGTATCGCCGCGGCGCTTCGTGAGGTCATGCGCCGGGCCTCCGAGCATGGGGACACCGCTTGCCCGCACCGCGAGTTGCTGGATGGCACGGCGGTCCTCGCCGACGCCACCCCGGAGGTCGTACAACGCGCCATTCTCGCCTCACTGCTCGATGGCGAGATCTCCGAGGTGGACCGCGGCTCGCGCGTTGACTACCAGACGCGTCGCTGGCGCCAGCTCGAAACGGAACTCGCGGCCGACATTGCTCGCCTGAGTGCTAAGGTTGGGCGTCCACCCGATGTCCGGGATCCGCGGCTCGACCCCGATCAGAGGGCTGCAGTGTCGCAGGCATTGGCGGGCGGAGTGTCCATCGTCACCGGCGGTCCGGGGACTGGCAAGACCACGAGCGCGCGGAAGATCATCGAAGGCTGGCCGGGAGACGTCGTTCTCATGGCGCCGACCGGGATGGCCGCCAAGCGCCTTGGCGAGGCGACGGGGGCTACCGCGACGACGATCCACGTTGCGTTGCGCGCGGCTCGCCGCGGCGAGGGATGGGCTTTCGGCTACGACCGTAGCAGGCCGCTCCATGGCGGCCAGCTGCTCGTCGTGGTGGACGAGGCCACGATGCTCGACGGCGAGATGGGGGCCGCGCTCATGGCCGCAGTCCCCGACGGAGCGGGTCTCGTGCTCCTGGGCGACGTCGACCAACTCCCGGCCGTGGGCCCAGGCAACGTCTTCGCCGACCTCATCACAGCCGGCGTCCCAACGGCGCGGTTGCGCAGGATCTGGCGCCAGGCTGGGGATTCCCCGATCCCCTTCATCGCCGCGTCCGTTCGAGATGGCGAGCCCCCTGAGTTCCGGAGAGGCTCTGACGCGAGTTTCGTCGCCGGCCGGAACGCCCTCGCCAGCGCCGCTGCGCGTGTACGCGACCTGCGCGCCCAGGGCGCCGAGCTGTCCGACATCCGCGTGCTGGCTCCCCAGCACCGTGGGCCCACCGGCGTCGACGCCCTTAATTTGACGCTCAAAGAGCTCTGGAATCCGACGCGCTCAGGCGAGGGGGTCGCGACCTCGCGGAAGATCGAGGGTCCCGACGGCGAGCAGGTGCAGGAGGTCCTTGCACCCGGCGACCGCATCATGGTCACGGCGAACGACGCGCTGCGGGAGGCCCGCAACGGGGATCTCGGGACTGTGGTCGCCTGCGGGTTCGACGGGGATCACCGGGCGTGGGTCGAGGCGATACGGGACGGCGGGGGCGGCATGCGGTTCGAGGGGACAGAGGTGCGCCGCCTCAAGTTGGCCTATGCGACAACCGTTCACAAAGCACAGGGGTCGGAGGCGCCGCATGTCGTGTTCGCGATCTCTGAGGCCGACCGGCTGATGGCCGACCGCGCCTTGGTCTATACCGCGATCACGAGGGCACGGAATACCCTAACGGTGGTCGGCGACCCCGATGCCTTCGATGCAGCCGTGCTGCGTGCAGGAACGATGTCGATGCGGCAAACGGGGCTCGAGCCTCGCGTGCGCCAGGCTCTTATGAATCTCCAGGGGCCGCGCATGAGGATGACGGGAGTGGCATGAGAGAAGTTCTAGTCGAAGAAGCGATCGCGCACGCACGGACGCGCGAGGCGTCGGATGTCTACCTGTGCGCCGGTGAGCCGACCGCGCTGCTGGTGGGCAAGAAGCTCTATCCTCAGGAGACGACCGTGAGCCCCGACGATCTCGAGCGCTTCCTCGAGGCATGTGGGATCCGCGACCTGAGCCAGCCCAAGCAACGGCTGAAGAACCACGGCTTCTGCGTAGTCGATCATGCCGACTCTGCTGGGACGATGCGCTTAACCGTAACGAGGCCAGGTGGAAGGTACGACGTCTCAATCCGACTTCAGGGTGCCGAGCCTCCGGAGCTCGAATCGCTGGGCTGGCCAGCGAACATAGCAGAGTTCGCTAAGTTGCCCAAGGGTCTCGTGGTCATCACTGGGCCCGGTGGATCCGGGAAGACCTCGCTGCTGAGCGGTCTGGTGCGTCGAATCCTGGAGGTGGGCGGCCGACCTCTGTGGATGCTTGAGTCTCCGCCGGAGTTCCGCCACGCGCACCGCCAAGGGCGGGTCACGCAGTATTCCGTTGGCCTTGACGGAGACTTCCCATCGTACGCCCACGGCGTCGTAGCGGCGATGACTGCTACTGTGGAGGTAGTCGTGGTCGGTGAGGCGACGGAGGCGGACGTCGCACGAGCCGCGCTCGATGCCGCGCGCTTGGGCAAGCTCGTCTTCGTCACGATGCACGCTGGGAACACGGTGCAGGCGCTCGAGCAGCTCGCGACCTGGGGCGTGTCGATGACGCAGTTGGCCCAGGAGATCGCCGGCGTGGTGTCGTTGCGCCTCATTCCCAAGCTTGGTGGCGGGCTACAGCCCGCCGCGGAGATGTGGTTGCCTGACGACGCGAGCCTTGCCCTCATCCGGTCTCGCGACGCAGACCTCGAAGGGTTGCGGGAGCGCATCAAGAGCGGGCACGGGATGAACACGCTGGAATCAGCGTTGCGGATGCTCTGGAAGGGCGAGAAGATCACGCACGAGGATGCCAAGCGATACGCGGTCAAGCCAGGCGAGGTGCTGTAGCCTCGTGGAAGACGACCGCGCGTCCATTATCGCTGGCTGGGACCGGTGGATCCAAGCCGGCGGCGTCCCGTACGCAGAGGCCGATCCGGCGCGGATCGAGGCGGCATACACGCGGATCGCATGCCAAGAGCGCGTCGAGTCCGTCGCCCGAGCCGTGCTCGACGGGCTGCAGAAGGGCTTTAGCGCCGAGGTTGCAGCGTACATCGGGGCCGACGGACGGACTTGGCGGATCGAGCGCGACGGCATCATCCGCAGCGGTGACCCGCCGCGCGTGCCGTGCGGTGACGAAGCAATGGGGCGGACGGATGACCTGAGTGCCCCGTTCGATGACGGCCGCTTGTGGTACGTGGTATTGCCGCTGCGTCACACTGGATTCGACGAGGGCTGGATCTACGCGGCTGGACAGCGCCTTGTCGACGTTGGTCGGTTGCGTGGTCTGGCCGCCTTTGTGACCTCCGTAGCGCAGAGCGTGCGTCTGCGCGCCGAAGCCGAACAGCGTGCGCTCACTGATCCGCTTACGCAGCTTCCGAATCGCCTAGGCCTAGAAGCCGCGGCTCGTAAGTGGTTGGCGCACGCCGAGCCGTTCATCGTCGGGTTCGGCGACGTTGATAACTTTAAGGCAGTCAACGACACAAAGGGACACGACGAGGGCGATCGCGTGCTCGTGCGGATCGGGCAGGTGCTCACCAGCGTGGTGCGTGAGGGGGATGTTGCCGCTCGCCTCCACGGAGACGAGTTCGTGTGCCTAGCGCGCGGGACAAGTGCCGAAGCCTTTCTTGCGCGGTTGAATCGAGCGCTGGAGGCAGCGTATCTGCAAATGTCCTGGGCGGCGGCCGTCTATCCGGCCGACGGCCGCTCCTGGGATGCGCTCAAGGTGGTGGCAGACGCGCGAATGTACGCGGTGAAACGTGCGCGCAAAGCCGGACGTTAGCGCGCGAGCTCGACGACGATGACGAGAACGGCCAACGCTATAGCGGCGCCAACGAGCATCCATCCGAGTCGGTGGATGAAGGGGCGCTCCGAGGCGCTGTTGTCAGGGCGTGGCGATGAAGACGGCATCAGATGGCAATCCCAAGTGAGCGGAGAGGTGTGCGCGGAGCGCTTCCTTCGAGTGGTGCCACACGTAGAAGTCGTCGGATTTGAGATGGGGGCTTCCGTACAGACGCCCGGTACGCGTGTCGTATCCATAGACGGGCTCGCCGCCGATGGTGCCCAGCAGGAATGTATGTTCTTCCGGCCACTCGTCGAGGAACCGGACTCCGATGATGTCGGCCAGCCCGACGTGCTCGGCGTCGGGGCCGACAAGCGCCAGACGCAGGAGCCCTCGTACCGACTCGATCGCCTGATACTCGTCGGATCGCGTCCCGCCCGGTTCGCCCTCGAGCTCGATGGATGCGTGGCGCAAGGTTTCCAGCGCCAGGGTTGCCAGGAGGGTGGCCATGGTCAAGCGTTCGTCGCGCGGAAGGGAGCGGGCAGCTACGGTGACGTCGCCGAGCGTATCGATCACTTCGGAAAGCAGGCTAGAGCTGGTCGGGAAGTCCGTCATATCTGGACCGTAGCACGCGAGTCTCTGAAAGTCGAGCGACACCCGCTGTGATCGCGTTGCCGACCTGGAGCATCCCTATGCGGGCATGGCAGGCTCGCGCCGTGCGCGAGTGGGTAGCTGTTCGCCCGGAGAACGCGACCTGGGTAGCGGCGCCGGGATCGGGGAAGACGCTGGCCGCCGCTCGCCTTGGACACGGGCTGTTGCGCGCCGGCCATGTGAACCGCATCATCACCGTCGTTCCGCGGCTGCACCTGAAGCGGCAAATCTCCCGCACTTACGGTCGGGTTGGGATTCCGGTCGAGCACCGTTGGCAGGGAGAGCGTTGGCCGGCAGATGCGCTAGGCGTGGCCGTCACCTACCAGCAGGTCGCCGCCGATCCCGAGCGCATGGCGGCCTATGCAGCGGATGCTCTCGTGCTCTTGGATGAGGTCCACCACGCCGGCGCCGATGCGGCATGGGGCAAGGCCCTCTACGCGGCCTTCGAGCGTGCGCCGTACCGGTTGTCGCTCTCGGGGACCCCCGTGCGCACCGATCGTACGCCGATCCCTTTCGTGGAGTACGACCACCTCGGGCGCTATCGGGCGGATATCGTCTACGGCTACGCTGACGCAGTAGCGGAGGGGGTCTGTCGTCCCCTGGTCTTCGTGCTGGGCGACGGTGCGGCACGCTGGCGTACGAACGACGGAGAAGAGGTGGAGGCATCCTTCACGGAGGCCGGGAGGCTCACGGCAAACCGACGGCGAGAGCTCATGCGCACGCAGCTTGAGCTTGGCATGCACGGGTTGATCGAGCGTGCAAATCGGGCGCTACTGCGACTGCGCGCGGAGGAAGCCCCAGACGCTGCAGCCCTGCTCGTAGCGCGCGACCAGGACCACGCCAGACGGATGGCCGGCCTCGTCTATGCGATCACCGGCGAGCGGCCCGAGTTGGTGATTTCCGACGAAGAGGGGGCGGATCGGGCGCTGGAAGCCTTCTCGCGCGGGCGTGGGAGCTGGGTGGTCTCCGTGCACATGGTTTCGGAGGGAGTCGACATACCTCGCCTGCGGGTTGGAGTATTCGCCTCCGCAGTGACCACGGAGCTGTACTTTCGGCAGTTCTGCGGGCGCCTCGTGCGCGGCGCCACCGAGCGCGCCGAAGGCCAGGGGTACGTGTACCTGCCCGCCGAGCCCGCGCTGGTTTCCCATGCGCGGGAGATCCGCGCGGAGTTAAAGGGGGTCGTGGTGCGACCGAACGTGCGCGCGACGATCCCGGTGCCACAGGAACCTCACGCACGCGAGCTGGGGCAGTACGAGGCGCTCTACGCCGGACTCGCCGTGGTCGCCTCCGTGCACGGAGAAGAGCCGAGCGACCAGGAACGCCAGGAAACGCGAGAATCAAGCATCGCAGCAGGAACCACTACAGGAACAGATAAAGTAGCGCTCCAAGCCGAGGTCGTTGAGCTGGTCCGGCGTGTATGTCGGGCGACAGGCCAAGAGCCCCGCGCCATTCACGGGCGGCTCAAGGCAAGATTCGGCGACGACCTGCGAGGAGCGACGTTGTGGACGCTACAAGGGAGGATAGCCGAGCTGCGGGACTGGTTGAAAGCCGCCCATTCGGCCGCCTCGTAAGCGAGAGCCCCTGGCGCGATCGTTTCCGTGACCTTGGGGCTAAGCGCCCGGAGGTCGCAGCGCATGGTGTGCGCGTAGCGCTCCTGGCCTCTAGCATGGCGTTCTGCTTCGGCCTCTCGCGGGAAGAAAGCGCCATCGTTCGCAGCGCGGCACTCCTGCACGACTTGGGCAAGATCGAGACGCCGCTGACCATCCTGGAGAAGCCAGGTCCGCTGCAGCCGGCCGAGCGCGTCCTCATGGACCGCCATGCCGCCGCTGGCGAGAGGCTCCTTCAGGATGTGCCCGCGTGCGAGCGCCTCGCGCTCATCGTTGGCCAGCATCACGAGCGTTTCGACGGCAGTGGGTATCCGCGCGGGCTCGCTGGGGCGGCGATTGACCCGGCCGCCCGAATCGTCACCGTCGCCGACGCCTTCGTCGCGATGATCGAGGATCGTCCTTACAGCCAGCGCCGTTCGCGTGTCGATGCACTCGCTGAGGTCCGACGCTGTTCTGGAACCCAGTTCGACGCCGCGGCTGTTGCCGCACTGTTCGCAAGCGAGGGATACCCGTGAGCATTCCTTACGCCCCAACTCGCGCGCGCGACCGTGCGCTGGCCCTCGTTGTGGACCTCAACACCGCGCACTACACGCATGAATCCGAGACGGTGGTCCTCGGCCGCCATGGCGTCGATTACATCAACGACTCCGACCAGCGATGGTCGAAGGGGTGGTCGCTCGGCGACGGGTGGGCTGTCTACTTCGATCAAGATCTGAGACTCTATCGCGTCGCCATACCGGAGGCAGCGTGAGCGCGCGTGCCCGCTCCGCACGCTCGAGTAGTGGTTTCTTCGTGCTGGTTACCGCCGCGGGCGCCGCCTGGGTTTGGCCGCACGGTGCAATGCGCTTTGCACCCCTACTGCGGTCGGTGTTTGTGCCATGGCTGGCGGCGGCCCTCGTTGTCGCCGGCGGCGCGTTGGTGGCGCTGACTGCGTTCCGAGACGCGAGCGCGCGGCGCGAGCGTGGCCAAGTGTGGCGTCTGCGCAAGATGGATGGAGGCAGCTTCGAGGACCACGTGGTCCATACGCTACGCGCCCTCTCATACCGCGTCGAGTGGACGGGGAAGGGCGGCGCCGACCAAGGCGTAGACGTAGTAGCGGAGCGCGACGGCCGTCGCATCGCTGTGCAGGCCAAGCAATACAGCGGAACCGTCGGCAACGCTGCGATTCAACAGGTCTTCGCCGGAATGACTCACTACGGTTGCGATGGCGCCGTGGTCGTTTGCACGAGCGGTTTCACTAAGGCTGCGCGCGAGCTCAGTGCGAGCACCAACGTCACGCTGGTCGACGGGGAGGGCTACGCCGCCCTCGTACGCGAGGCGTTCGGCAACGGCGACACGCTGCGCTGGCGGATCCCGGCCTTGAAGTCTCTCTTCGTTCCACTGGCGTGCGTAGCCGCCGGCGTGCTTCTCGCTATCGCTCACACAGGAAGGTGGTAAGTCGATGAACGGAACCCACGTTTCCCCGGACCTCGGAGACACCGTTTACGTAGCGAATGTCATCCGTGCCGGCGAGGAGGAGGACTACGGGGTCGCGAGCCCCGTTTACCAGGTGCTGCAAGGGCGAGTCCTCGATCCGCGTACGGAGGGCGGCTTCGTCCTTTTCACCGCGCCCGTCGAAGGGAGAGAGGTGCGTCTCGCTGCTGCGCCGGAGCGCTGCTGGAGTTCGCCGGGAAATGCTGGCCGGGAAGCGTACCGGGCATCCCTTGCGGACGAACGGGTGCGGCGGCAGGACTTGGAAGAGTTCCCGGCGATCGCGCATCGGAACGCATGGTCGCCGGCGGAAGCCGAGATCGCCAAGATGCGCGCCGTCGACAACATCAAGACGATCGAGACGGCACGCGCGGCGCTATTCGCCGACCTCCAGCAGAAGTACGGGATCCAGCAAGAGGCGATCGAGGAGCCGGTGATTGCTCCGAAGAGGCACCGCCTGGGTTTTGGCCTGTCGTGAGAGTGCAGCCCGCAGCTACGGCGGGTCCGCGAGGCCCGTGGATCGCCACGCGTACTGGCCGCTACTACCTCTTCTGCCCGAGTTCGCGCGACATCGACATCGAGACGATCGCGCACGCCCTGTCGAACCAATGTCGCTGGAGCGGTCAAGCCGCATTCTATTCCGTAGCGCAGCACTCGGTGTTTGTTTCCGAGCACGTGCCGCCGGAGGACGCCCTCGCCGGGTTGCTCCACGACGCCGCGGAAGCATACGTGCGCGACGTTCCGACTCCCCTCAAGCATGATCCGGCGATGGCCCGCTTCTGCGAAGTGGAGGAGCTCGGTATGCGGGTGATCTCCGAGCGATTTCGCCTCCCGTGGCCGCTCCCGGAGTCTGTACACATCGCCGATCAGCGAGCCTGCGCCACGGAGTGGCGGGACATCCTCCCGCCGGTGATGGCGGCTCAGTGGGTTCCAGTCGCTCAGCCGTTCAACGCGCGCATCACGCCATGGCCTCCGGAAGAGGCGCGCCGACGATTCCTGGCGCGTTTCACGGACCTCTTCCCGGCCGTTCCCGCGGCGGCCGTATCTGCATAAGGAGGGCATCACCACGAGCGACAAGCAAAAGCCGCGTCACGATCGCGCCAACTTTCGCGAGGAGGCGACAGCCAAGGTCATCGAGATGATCGAAGCTGGCGCCGCCCCTTGGCAGGTGCCGTGGTCCGTTCCGATGACCTGGCCGTATAATCCAACGACCGGTATGCGCTACCGTGGCGGTAACGCAATGTGGCTCGCCGTCATGGGGATGGCGCGTGGGCATGGAGATCCGCGTTGGATGACGTTCAACCAGGCCAAAGAGCAGGGATGGAGCGTCCGCAAGGGTGAGCGCGGGACGTTGGTGGAGTATTGGCAGCGCACGACCGGGCAAGATCGGTTCCGCCAGCGCGAGATCGATGGTGACGGAAAGCTCATTCGCTCGAACGTGAAGAGCTATGGCGAGGTCGATGATCACTCGAGCGCCCCCACCGGCCGTTTAACGGTCCGATGCTTTGTCGTCTTCAATGGCAAGCAAATCGAAGGGATCCCCGAGCTAGTGGCGCCCCCGCTTCTCTGGGATCCGCTCGACCGGGCGGAGCAACTCGTGTCCGCGATAGGCGTCCCGATCTATCATGACGCGGGCGCGGCGTTCTACGTTCCGGCGAAGGACGAGATCCATCTCCCGCCGCGGGAGGCGTTCTCGGACCGGCAGGCCTACTACGCGACGCTCTTCCACGAGGCTGTCGGGCACGCGTCGGGGCATCCAATCCGGCTCAATCGCTTCCAGCTCGACAAGAGTTTGGCCGGAAAGGAGCGGGCGATGGAAGAGATGACGGCTGAGTTCACCGCGCTCTTCGCCTCCATGGAGGTCGGGCTACCCTTCCGCGCATCGGATCACGTCGGGTACCTCGCACACTGGCGCGAGCAGCATGGGGAGGACAAGCACGCGATCTTCCGCGCAGCGTCGGCGGCGCAGAAGGCGATGGACTATGCCTTGGAGCTTGAGTTGAAGATGCGGCTGCGACAGATGGAGCCGAACCTCACTCCTGACGCCGAGGAGCCGCGCCTAGCCGCCGCGGGCCACTTCGGCCGCAGCCTACACCTGGGAGGGTTCTAGACCATGGGAATCGATCAGAAGATCGCCGATGATGAGCGCGCGATCTTGGAAACCGGCGAGCCACTTGAGGGATCGGGATTCGAGAATGAATCGGAAGCAGATTCCGGCGATCTCGAGGTCGACAATCTAGACACGGCATCCAATCAAGCATGACGGCAGCGGAGGTCGCTGCCGGCGTCTATGCGGCGTTGCAGAGCCACCGGTATGCGTTCAACGGCGAAGCCCAGCTCCAGGACGGGATCGAGCAGGTGCTCGTCGATGCGGGCTTTGTCGTACAACGAGAGGCCCATCTCTCGAAGGCCGACCGCCCCGACTTCGTTGTAGCGCCTGGCGTCGGGATCGAGGTGAAGGTCGCCGGTAGTCCTTCGGCTGTGACACGCCAGCTCTTCCGTTACGCGCAGCACCCCGAGATCCACGCGCTTGTGCTCGCAACGACGCGGATGGCGCACCTTCACGTTGCTCGAGAGCTCGCCGGAAAACCCGTGGTGCTCGCCGTGATCAACGGAGGGCTTCCGTGAGAACCTATGGACAGCTGAGCTTCGGCCAAGGGAGTTGGACCCTCTCGGGCGAGCCGCAGCTCATCATCCGGGCGAAGCGTATCTTCGATCGCGCTTTCAAGGGCCGTGTCGGCGCCATCGCACTATCCGACACGGCCGAGAACGCCCGCGAGCTCGAGTGGCTGATGAACCGCTACCCGCTCGAGATGGCCGAACCCGATCGTCTGCATCTCTTGGACCGCGCGCGCGACTATGATCGGCGGCTTGAAACCGTCGCGCGGATTCTCGCCGAGGGTTACGAGCCGCCGGCCTTCGAGTTGGCGGAGCCACTGCGTCACTACCAGCGCGTCGGCGCCGATCTCCTCCTCGAGAGCCGGAGCCTCCTTCTTGCCGATGACGTTGGCTCC
The DNA here is from genome assembly GCA_004298665.1 of bacterium. Lineage (GTDB taxonomy): Bacteria > Vulcanimicrobiota > Vulcanimicrobiia > Vulcanimicrobiales > SCRA01 > SCRA01. The sequence goes on from SCQY01000254.1 coordinate 38,674, forward strand.
GGGAAGACCATGACCAGCTTCGGGGCCCTCACCGACGGTCGAACGCTTCCCGCTCTCGTAGTAACGCTCACGCACCTGCCGATTCAATGGCAGCGCCAGCTCGCGCGCTTCGCGCCGGCGCTGCGGTCCTACATCGTGAAGACCGCGCGTCCCTACGGCTTCAATGCCAAGAGGAAGGAGCGCGAGCCGCTGGATCTCGCCAAGAGCATCGAGGCGGGTGCGCCGTTCCCCGATGTGGTGCTGATGTCATACTCGAAGCTGGCAGGGTGGGCCGATTACCTAAAAGGGCGCTTCCGGTACGTCATTTTTGACGAGTGCCAAGAGCTTCGACGTCCTAGGAGCCGCCGGTACGCCGCCGCGCGCGGCGTTGCCGCCGATGCTGACTTCCGTATTGGTCTGAGCGCTACTCCGATCTACAACTACGGCGCAGAGATGTTTCACGTGCTGGACGTCCTCTCGCCCGGTGAGCTGGGAACATTCGAGGAATTCACACGTGAGTGGTGCGGCGCACCTGGTGGAGAGAGGGTGCTGGATCCTGCTGCCTTTGGGATGTATCTGCGCGAGCGGGGGCTCATGCTCCGGCGTACGGTAAAGGAGCTCAGGCTCGAGGTGCCCGAAGCCGAGCCGATCCCGCACTACGTGGAGGCTGATCTTGAGGCCATCGAGCAAGTGCAGGACCGCGCGGCCGAGCTCGCGCGCATCATCCTAGCGCAAGGAGCGCACGGTTTCGACAAGCTCCAGGCCACGCAAGAGTTCGATTGGCGGCTCCGCATGGCGACGGGTATCGCGAAGGCGCCCTACGTCGCCGACTTCGTCCGGCTGCTCCACGAGAGCGGAGAGCAAAAGATCGTGCTCTACGGCTGGCACCGCGAGGTCTACGGGATCTGGCTCGAGCGGCTCAAGGATCTCCGGCCGGTGCTCTACACGGGCAGCGAGTCGTCGGTGCAGAAGGACCGCGCGCGACAAGCCTTCGTCGACGGCGACGCCGATGTGCTGATCATCTCGCTTCGCGCTGGCGCGGGCCTCGACGGCCTGCAATTCGCCTCGCGCACCCTGGTCTTCGGCGAGCTCGACTGGAGCCCAGGCGTGCATGAGCAATGCATCGGGCGCCTCAAGCGCGACGGGCAGACGCGGCCAGTGCTCCCGTACTACTTGCTCTCCGATCACGGCTCGGATCCGGTACTCGCCGAGACCCTTGGTGTAAAGGGCCAACAAATCCGCGGCATACGCGACCCGAACACCCCTCTAGTCGAAGCACTCTCGCAGACCGGGGCCGATGTCCGCAAGCTCGCCGAGGAGTTTCTGCGGCAGCGCGGACTCGACCATCGCGCCGATGAGGCGGCGGCCACCGCGATCGCGAATCAGCTCACGCTCGACGTCGCGTAAGATACCAGGCGCTCACGGGACGCACCGGGTAGCGCGAGGGGCGATGCCAGGCCGGGGCGGTTGCATCCGAGCTACAAAGAGTATGTGGTGGTGGAGCGGCGCCCCCCCGTCTGCTTGGTGAACACTCGAAGCCGTTGGCATGACGTCGAACGGAGGTCAGGACTCGCCGAGCAGCTCGCGACGCAGCGCTACCTGCACCGTAGAGCGAGACAGCCGCCGGCGGTCGCGGTGTGCGTACGCGCCGGGTCGGTGCGCCAGAGCGTTTGCTGCTGCGGCGCCGAGGCGCGGGGTGAGCGGGGGGCGGCGTCCTTTCTTAGCCATGTCCCTATGATAACATCTGGCGAACAGCACGGCCCGAGGCTTCAGCCTGCTGCGCCGGGCGCATCAGTGATCGCCGGTTCGTCGATGCTCACAGTAGCGTGCCGATGGTAAGGCCCAACTTGGGCCAACACCGTAAGCCTAGCGATTACGAGCGCGCGTCACCTTGCGCATACGCCGGGCGACCGATCATGGCACCAGTTTCGTATCGATGTCGCCGCACTCTGCGGATTATTACGATCCGTCGCCATGTGCGTCAGCCACCGTCGATGGCAGTAGGGCGTCTCTGAAGGTGCGCAGGGCCTCTAGCGGCGTTTCGCCCTCGTGCTTAGGCGTGATCGTATCGCCAAGGAACGTCCCATAGGCGATCCACCGGGAGCCGAAGGTCCCAATGCGCACCTCGGGGCGCAGAGCGGGACCCCAATACGAGCGCAGGAGGTCGCGCACCTCATTTGCGAGCGTGGAGAGTCGCTCGCGTTTTCGAGCGGTCGTCATACCTTGATTATAGCGCCGGCGTTCGGACGTGGTGCAATCGCGATCGGCGCGTTACGGCTTGCGAGCGTCGCGAAGGCGAACTCCGGCGTCGAGGATGATCGACAGGTCGAGCGTTCACGCGGGCGAGGTGTGCGAAGGCCGCGTCGGCGTCACCGTAGAGGCTCGTACGGCCGTAGTGGGTTACCTGGTGGCACTCGAAGCACAGACAGATGATGCGCTGCAGCCGTTGCACCAGGCGCACCGCGTCGTACGACCAGCGCTCGTGGGCGTCCAAACGACGAGTGCGACCGTCGCCGGCCCACGCCGCAGTAGCCGGGTCCCACCGGGCGCCACAGATCTCGCAAACCCGCCCTGCCCGCTCGTAAACGAAACGCCGCAGACGGTCCCAATCGGCGGCCGCCACGCTTGTGCGAACGTTCGTGAAGAAGCACGACGACGGAACGAGGTCAACGAAGAGGCCATTTCCGCCATACTGCCGGTCCTCGCCCGGGAGCTCAACGAGCGGTTCGCGCGTCCAGCGCGCGAAGGGCATCGGATCGACCTCAGGCGGAACATACCGGCGCCGCGCCGCGCGGTCCCACCGGGCGCCTATCGCCTTTGCCTGTTCCTTCTCGGCGAAGGGGACCTCGAGGTACCGTTGTTCACCCACGGGAAGACTCTCCGAATCGGAACGGGAGCTGCTCTTGGTATGTTAGTGCGGCTCGATCAGCTTGGGGCGCCGGGGCAAGGGCGGTTGTGACGGCTCCGGCCGGCGCTGGCGTGGCCGAGCGCCGACGCGGCGTCGCCGTCAGCGCGAGTGCGGCGCCCGCCGTCGCGGCGACGTCGGCGGGAACGTCGAAGAAGCCGAGTTTGCCGTGGCACGGTATCGGCGTAGCGAGAGCGCGTACCTCCTCGAGGATGAAGCACCATGGACCGGAGATCCACTCCACCTGATCAGGGTATCGCGTTTCCGCCGTTTCGTCGTCGATGCAGTCCACGAGTCGCGCGACACCAACGATCGCGCCGCACGCGAGTTCCTCCGGCACCGAGAAGCTATCAGCTCGGAGCATCTCCACGGAGTCACGCTCGATCGTCTTCCCCGCGTGGATGAAGACTTCGCCGCGGAAGCGCGTCGGCCACGTACGGTTCTCGATGCGCTTGTTCGCGTAGAGGATCGCCCAAGACCAGGGGTGACGGATCGAGAGAGCTTTCATGCTGGAAACCGCTCGCTGTGCGGCGCGAGGCGAGTGGAGTCAAAACGCAGATTGCGATCCTCGTTATGCATCGGCCGTCTCCAGCGGCGTTATCTTGTGGTTCACGACTTCGCCTCTTCCTGGCACGACGGGCGGTGGATCTTCCTCGTCTTCATTCCACCGTTGACGAGCGTTCCGCCGCCAGGTCCACAGATCGCGCACTTAACGACGTGCCCCTCGACCGGGCGTGGTGCGCTCCGCACGACCTCGGTTAGCATGTTATCGCTCATGGTGCCTAGGAAGGATGCGGCAAGGGGCCAGAGCGTTACCGGCGGAAACGATTCTCTTCACGAGCTAGCCTCCCGCTTCGGCGAGCGCCGCACCCCCGGGGAATTGTGACCACTCGAGGTCGTCCAGCTCGCGCCCTGCGCGCTTCTTTCCGACGAGGCCATAGAAGTCGCCGTTAAGATAGCACTCACGGCGCGCATAGCCAAAGTCCGGCGTCCACTCGCCCCATTGCTTGAAGAAGAAGGGGATACGAGCGGCCGCGCAGCGGTCGCGCACTTCGCGGACCCACGCGCGCGCCATCGGACGCGCTCCGGGCCCACTCTCGCCGCTGACGATCACCCAGTCGATGCCCGTGAAGTCGACGGCGTCAACGGGGCCAAGGAGCGGCTCGAGCGAGAGGAACCGCACGGCCGCCGGCGTCTCGCGGAGCATGTCCGCACGCCACGCAAAGGCGTTCGATTCGATGCTCACGCCCAGCCAAGCATTGGGGAGCGGCACGGCCCGCAGGAAGCCGACTGACGAGGCTTCCGTGTATGCATAGTAGTCGTGCACAACCCGACGCATCTGTTCGGGGCGTTTCGTCAGGATCTGATACGTGTGCTGAGCGGCCGAATTCATGGTGTCGAAGATGCGGTCGATAAACGCGTCCGGGACATCCTTGTGGAAAAGGTCGCTCATGCTGTTCACGAAGATCCGCCGAGGCTTGCGCCACCGACGCGGCTGCTGAAGACGGTCCTCGCGAAGCGTCACGTCGAAGCCGCGGGGGAATGCTTTGGAGCCGCCGAAGCGCTCCGCTACACGCCGCGCATAGGAGTGGTCGCAGCCCGGCGAAACCTCGGTGCAGCCCGTTACGGGGTTCCATGTAGCGTCGGTCCACTCGATCGTCGTATTGGTCATACGGTTCCCCTTCGATTGTTACCCAGCCACGCCGCGAGGACGGAAGCCACGTCGCCGCGCGGTCGAGCGTTAATCATGCAGCGTGACCAGCCATGACGGCACGCAAGCGCTTGATGGCCGCTTGGCGGATCTGAGTGACCCGTTGGCGCGAGAGCCCTATGTCGCCGGCGATTGCTTCAACACGATCGCCGGCGACGTAGTGCCGCTCGAGGACGAGGCGCTCGCGCGGCGGAAGACTAGCGATCGCCGCTTTCAGGGCCCGAGCTGTCTCCGTTTGGCAATAGTCGGTCAGCGGATCGCCGCCCATGGACGGCTCGAAAGCGTTTTGCGGGAACGGAGTGTCCAGCGAGAGCACGGTTCTGAAGCCATCCCTCGCCGCTATCTGCCGCTGCCGGCGGACGCTCACGCCGGTCACCGCCGCAATTTCGGCTTCCGAGGCCTTTTCGGCCGTGCGGCTGTAGATCGCATGTCGGGCCGTGTCGATCGCGCGCCAATCCCGTCGAACGCCGTCCGGGAGTGGGTCGAGCTGGCGCGCCCCGTTCAACATCATGCTCTTGGCCACACGATAGACGTACGTCGCCAGAGAGGCGCCCCGCGACGGATCGAAAGTCTTCAGGGCTCGCGCGATTCCGACCAATCCCTCGCTGAGGAGGTCGTCGTATGCGACCGGTATCCTTGCCGCGACCGAGCGCGCGAGACGGCGCACGACGGGGAGCATTGCGGCGGCCATGGCCTCGCGTTCATCGGCAGTCCAGGGGGATGCGCCCGCAACCATGCCAGCCACGCTAGTGGTCCTCCCGCTGCCCCGGCCCGAACCCCGGCATGGGCTTATCGCAGGCGTAGCACCGAGGATCGCCCAACCGAAAGACCGCGATGTGCTGGTGTGAAGCGGAGGGGTTCGCCACGCTGGGGAGCGTGTCGAAGTCGGGGTTCACTGCGTCATCGTGTTCCAGGAGGATCAGATGCTTTTCGCACAGGCGCTCGTTGTCGCTCGTCGTCCTGCAGAGATAGCACGGGGAGCCGTTTACGCCGATCTCGAAGGCGCTGTTGAACGGCAGCCCGTTGTACCGACAGAGCTCGGTGCAGTCCACGACCCGGTGCAACGTCTCGTGGTCCAACCCGTGCTGGATCGCCGCATCCCAATCGACCACGGTCAGGCCGGCCTGCTCGCCGTCGTGAAAGCGGCGCAGGTCAGCGGTGGACACAACCTCGCCTGTGTCAGGGACGTGGATCAGATCGTCCGGGTGAAGGTCGCGCTGGCGTTGTGCGTGTGGCATACTCATAGTATAGCGTGCCATCGCGGCCGGGACGTTGCTGCGGAGGTCAGGCATTACGCGACGGCCTCGTCGTTGTGACCGAGCCCGAGGGCAACGATGGCTTGACGATAAAGGGCAAGGGCGACGTGTACCGAGACGGCATTGCCGATCTGCGCGGTTTGCGCCGTCTTGGTGCCGGTAAAGACGTAGCCTTCGGGAAATCCCTGGGCACTAGCGAGCTCGCGGGGCTGGAGCATCCGGAAGCGAATGCCGAGCTTGTAGAGTGCGCCGTCGATCTCCACCACGTAGGGCGAGTGGCCCCTGGGTTCTGTGGGCGCGAGGTACGGCTCCACGAGGTCGCCAGCGCCTCGGTGCGTCACCGTCGGGAATGGGCTGTCAACGGAGTGAGTGCGGGGCGCCTGGCCGTCGCGCTCTCCAAAGTGCGCGACCAGGAACGGCTCGACCAGGCGGACCCCGCGAGAGGTAGTCGTGATCGTGCCGAGCGGCTCGGCAACGGACGCCGTGCCGTCGCCGTTCTGAGGCACGATAAACGGCTCCACCATGCCAACGCCGTTCTTACTCGTGATCGTGCCGAGCGGTTCATCCGTGCTCTTCGGGCGGTGCGGCGCGTCGCCGTGACGTACGTCGATCAGGAAGGGCTCGGCCACGCCGAAGCGATCGCGCGTAATGACGGTCGCGAGCGGTTCCTGGGCGCTCTTGGGACAGGCAGCATCCTTGCCGGAACCTTTGCCGTCGCGTTCGGCGTAGGAGACGATGAACGGCTCGCAAACGCGGATGAAGCCGTCGGTTGTGACAGTCGGCATCGGGTCGTCAATCGATCGGGCGACGGCGCCGCCGTGCTGGCCGAGAGTGAACGGCCGCAGCTCTGGCTCTGCGAGGCCGAGGTGCGTACCACCGGCACAGATCGTCGGAATGGGTGCGTCCAGGGACCGAGCATCGGCGTGCTGCCGCAGTGCGACGATGAACGGCTCGACCGCCCGGCCGGAGCAGTAGCGGCGAATGCCCGCTTCGATACGCGCGATGGTGTTTGGAGAGAGCGGCGTATCGCGCTCGAAGATGTCTTCGCTCGGCAGCGAGAAGTCGATGATCTCGCGCGCAGGCACCCAGGGAAGGCGTTGACCCGTTTCAACCTCGAGGGTCCCGGGCTTGCCGTGGGTTGGTCGCGGGAAGGTGTAAGAGTAACCGTGCGCCGCGAAGACGACGAAGAGGCGGATGCGGGTCTGTGGCTCGCCGAAGTCGGCGGCGTTCAGGAGGTCCCAGCGTCCGGTATAGCCGAGGGATTCGATAGCCGAGAACCAGGCGTGGAAGGTCTCGCCGCGACGGTTCTTGATCGGCCGGAAGATAGGCTCGTCGTTCTTGTCCAGCACGGGTTCCCCGTGGCGATTGCGGATGGCCGCGACGGGTCCCCATTGGAGGAACTGTCTCACGTTCTCTACGATGATGATCTTCGGGTGCAACGCCTCGGCCATGCGAACGATCGACCACGCGCTCGCGCGCTTCTGGTCGTCGATACTGTGGCCGCCCTTCGCATAGCTATGCTCGGTGCAAGTTGGGCTTCCCCAAAGAATATCCAGCTTACCCTCGGGCACGAGCTTGTACGGGCTCGTGTTGTCGAGATCCATGCACCAATGCCGTTCCGCTGGAAAGTTTGCTTCGTGGCTAGCGATGGCCACGTTCCAATGGTTGATCGCCGTGAGGTGATACGACACCGAAAACTCGGCGCAGGCCGCAGCAAGGCCCGCGCTACTTCCCCCCGCGCCGCAGTACGTATCGGCAACTCGAAGCATAGGCAATGTCATACTCTTAGTATAGCTTCACTTAAACGTGCGTTTGTGCGTCGCGCATCGCGCGGCGGTACGCCTCACGCTCTTTGTCGGCCACTGCACGCGGAACGTGCGAGCCGTCGTTGGCTCGCGTGAAGCAGCACGCCCAATGGAATCCGAGCGGCCCCCCATGCTGTGCGCCGTGCGGGCAGAACCAATAGCCGTCGATCTCTATGCCGCCTTCCGGCCAGCATTCGTTGGCACGCCCGTCGTGATGCTTGATGGCGGGCTTCACGGAGCCAACGCGTCGGCGGCGAGTTGCTCGTTGATGATCGTGGCCTGAGGGTAGTGCCGGCGGATCCACCGCAGGCTTGCCGCACCGTAAGGAGCTGAGAGCTTCCGGTAGGTGCCCAGCCGGTCTCCCGGGAGCGTGAATACGAGGTGATCCCGCAAGAGCGGCGCGACGGTGCGTCGGGCGATCTCTCGGTCGAGGAGGTCGTCCACGAGCTGGTCGAGCGGCTCAAAGGGGTAGGCGCGCGGGATAGACTTCGCGTAGCGCTGAGCTTCGAGCTGGAGAGCGAGATCAACCGTCGTGTAGTCGTGCCTACCGCCACGTCCAGCGTTGCGGACGCGGAAAGCCGGGGTGCCGCCGACGTAAGCCGTTGCCGTGAAGGATGGCCTGTCGTCGGACCCGGTGTGGAAGAAGCGGATACCTCGGAGCTCGATCGTCATGTTAGTCACCCTTCGAAGGCGTTTCGGCGAGGGGGCGTGCCTGGGCCCACGTGCGTGCGAAGCGCGCCGCGAGCGAGGCGGAGAGGGACGGGTCGGTAGTCGTAAGGCCCCAATCGAGTTGCTCCGGAACGCCGCGGGTTGCGTTCGCAGATCCGACCCAAGCCGATCTCCCAGCGATGGCCATCTTCTCATCGGAGAACGAGATACGCACCTGGACGCCAACGCTGGCGAGACGCTCAAGGTCTTTGCGCTCATACCGGGACGCTTCCACCTCGCGCTGCGCTACGATCAGTTGCACGGAAGCGCCGCGACGAACTCTATCGAGAAGAGCATCGTAGACGGGGTTGCGCCAGCCGAAGGACTCGCTCTCGACTGCGACGGGACCACGCGCCTGGAGCAGGAGCGCTGCCTCCGCTTGGAGCGCAGCGGCCTTCGTCGTCTGGAGGTGCGCGCTCGAGGTCGGCGCACCAGTGAGCGCGGCCCCGACTTGATGGGCGTCCGCCGGGTCGTGGTCGGCGACGATCGTCTGGTTCGGTCCGTCGCCGAAGTTCGTGTCGTCGAGGTATACGGCGCCGGCGATCACGACCGCCTTTAGGTGGAGCGCGCGCGCGGACCGGAATACGTTGATGCGGTGACGGTGAAGCTCGGCGGTTACGGCTGCGTTGGTTTTGCCGACGAAGCCCGAGGGGTCGTAGGGATCCCCAGGGAGGAGCACTTGCGCGCGACTCCCGTCGTCGCCAGCGCGCTCGAGAGCTTCGACCACGACGCTGCTTGGTTCCAGGACATAGGCCGAGACGAGAACCTGGCGGGCGCCCTCGATAGCGGCGGCGACCGTTTGCGGGCTGACTACCGCGATCGTCTGGGCGCCGGAGACCGGCGCCGGCTGCGTCGCAAGCCATATCGTGCCGCAGAGCGCGACCGCGGGAAGCAGCTGCGAGGAGGCGAGGCGATGAATGCGCATGATCAGAGAGCTCCTTTTGGAAAGGGCCACAAGCGGCGATTCGGGCGCACCGGGTTCCTGAAGGTCAACGGCGCGCCCAACGCGGTGCCGTGCTGGGAAGAGGCCCGCCGCAAAGCTGCGGCAGGACTCTCACCTGCAAGAACTTGAGCAGCTTGCAAACCACTCAGAACGGGATTTCGTCGTCCATCTCCTCGCCGGAGCTTTGATTGCCGCCGCCCGTTGCACGATATGCGCTCTCGCCAAATCCGTCGAAGTCGCGGGCCGAACCATTCGAGGGGCTTCCCTGGTTGGAACGATCCAGCATCTGCATGTCGTTGGCAATGACGTCGACGGCCTTTCGTTTTACGCCGTCGCGGTCTTCGTAAGATCGGATCTGGATGCGCCCATCGATTAGGACCAGCATCCCCTTTTTGAGGTAGGTGTTGCAGGTCTCGGCGAGCTTCTCCCAGGCCGTGACGTCGAAGAAGTCCGTCTCGCGATTCTCACGATTCGCGCCACGACCGCGTCGATCGACGGCGACCGTAAACTTCGTGACGGTGGAACCACTCGAGAGCGCGCGCATCTCGGGATCGCGTGTCAGTCGTCCTACGCAGATGAACTTGTTGAAACTGCCGGCCATGCTGCTCCTCTGTCGGTGTCGTGGTGGCTTACTACAAGGATACCATCATTGGGAACGCAAGCATCTGCACAGGCACAAGATCAGGTACATGGCAGGAAGTTGGCCGGCTTAGGTGATGAGACCTGCCGTGTCGCGGCGGCCAAATGGGCGGATGTGTATCTGGCAGATCAGCTAGCGGCTCGGCGGACGGCACCGGGCCTGGCCAGGGCGCGGGATCTGGAAGGCCTCCATGCTGACGGCTTAGCCCGGCCTGTACTCGGAGCCACAATGGTCGGCGGCCGCCACGATAATCGGCGACGCCGAAAGGACGTGGCCACGGGACGGATTCGGATGGGCCGGAGCGTCCCGAGCGTTGCCAGTCCCGTGCCACCTTAGTGGCGACCCGGCGGGGGTGGCCAAGCGGCGGCCGCCGCCGCCAACGCCACTCCGGCGCGGGTGTGCCGCCTAATCCTCTCCGGGAAGGAGGATCGTGAGCGCCGGCTCTACATCATCGCCAGGGCCGCAGATGCACTCAAGTACCACACGCTGTGGGAGGCGGCCGGATCCGGCGCGCGTTGTGCGCATGACCTCGAACGTGGTGCGGTTACTCGCTGAGGCGGCCCGGCTACGCCGAAGTGTAAAGCCTAGGACAGCGAGAACGTCGGCGAGGCGCCCTGTCTCGTCTTGAACGGTCCCCTTGCGCCGGTCGTCTGCCTCCGTCCATTCGACGCAATCGGTCCACGCGGCCCTGGTCATCGCGACGGGATACCGGATGCCAAACTCGCGCGCGGCGGCACTAACGTCGATGAGCACACCGTCGTCGATGGCATCCGTTCGCGAATAGCTGTCGATCAGGTCATCCTGCGTGAACAAGCTCATACGTCCATTGTAGAGCGCGCGCCGTTGGGCGGCAGCTGCGGCTCTCGTCAAGGGCCACGTCCGAAAACGCTAGCGTGCAGAGCCGCGCCTCTGCTAAAATTGCAACGAAGACTCACCGCTGGATGCAGGGGAGATCGATGAGTAGCACCGAGATGGAGCAAGTCTTTCGAGAGGTCCACGGTAGCCTAATGCTGGAGGGCCTGGCCCCCGACGAGTTCACGCGGGGCCTCGAGGCGCAGATCTGTGCCGAGCGTCTCACGATCGACGAGGCGCTCGCGAAGGCGAGAGAACACTACGGCGCGCTGGCGGCGCAACGACGCCACGATGGGTGAGCCGTGGCGCGACCCGTATCTTACGCCGGGCGGCGTTCTCATAAACCGCTGGGGGATTGAGGACCAGGACCTCCTTGAGGCTACGGAGACCGCGTTTACTGACCTTCGGCTCGCCGAGCTTGCGCAGCAGCCCATCATCGGCGCATTCGACCTAGACCACCTGCGCGCGGTCCACCGGCATATCTTCCAGGACGTATTCGAATGGGCCGGCGAGGACCGCACGGTCGAGATTGCCAAGGCACATCTCTTTTGCGAGCGTGCCGCAATCAATGCCGAAGGGTCCCGGATCTTCGGCGCACTACGCAAGGAGAAGGACCTCGTCGACCTACCACGGGAGAAGTTCGTGCGGCGCGCCGCCCACTACTACGACCAAGTGAACCAGCTCCACCCGTTTCGCGAGGGCAACGGTCGGGCTCAACGCGAGTTCTTTCGCCAGCTCTCGCTCGAGGCCGGCTGGCCGCTGAGGTGGGACCGCCTCGGGATCGAGCACGGGGACCCGGGCAAAGACATCCTTACGGGCGCGTGCATCGAAGCGATGGATGGTCGGCTCGATGCTCTGGAAGCCGTCGTTGACATGTGCGCCGATCGCGAGCGTTTCGGAGTTCCGGCGGTAGGCGGCGAAGAGGGGCCGCGGATCAAGCACCGAGGCGTCGGCCAGATCAAGCTATGAGGCGACGGTACTCCCGGCGCCGATTGGAGCGGGACGTACTTTACCTCTTCGCAGGCATGGCCGTGCTCGGCTGGCTGACCGAGGGCGGGTGGAAGCCGTATGCTGCCGCTGCGTGGCGGGGCATCGCAGACGGTCCCTGCGGCTATCCCGATCGCGGCGGCCGCCGCGGTTTCATCCCTCGTGTACGGTCTCGTGGCCGCGATGCGGGACGAACGCCGGCGGCGGCGCTGGTCGATGACCTGCCGACTACGCGAGATGGACGGCTTGGCGTTCGAGCGGCACGTAGCCAAGACGTATCGCACGTATCGCACGTTCGGTTACCGCGCCGAATTGACGAAGGCGAGCGGGGACCAGGGTGCCGACGTCGTGGGGGGGGAGCTGCGCAGCGTCGTGTAGCGTCGCAGACGTGGCCTACTGGGGGAGCGTCGCCGGTGCGCGCTTTCCGGCCTTGCGTAGCGACCGTGCACGCTGCAGGACCGGCTTGAGGTCGGCGAGCGTCCTCCCACCGTGGAGGCCGCCGCGCTTCAGCACCGCGTCGTCCTGCTCGCCGCGGAAGGCCGCGTGCGCTAGCGCCCCTAGGCGCAAGCTGTGTGGCGAGCAGCTCTCGGGGTCGATGCCAGCGGCGGCGCAGCGGCGAACGACGATCGCGTAGATTGTGCGCGGGGAGAGCGCCTCCGGTAGGATATGACCCTCTTCGTCGACGTGGCGCCAAACGAGTCCCCGCTCGATAGCGGCCAGACGCAGCCAGCCTTCTAGGCCGATCACTGGGCACAGAATTGGCGAGGCGCTGTACTCGAGCGTGACATCGCGTTCGCGCTGCGGGAGATCCGAGGCGTTGACGCGCAGGCGCAGCCCGCGGTCAGCCGCGGCGATCTGCTCGGCTTCCAGGCGCGCCAGCTCGGCACGACGGAGGGCGCCGTGGAAGAAGACCAGGATCATCGCGCGGTCACGGGCGTCCACGGCGCGATCGTGGGCGCTGGCGAACCGTCCCGCGACCCGTAGCTCGCGATCCATCGCGTCGATAATGGCGCGCAGCCCTGTTTCCATGATGGCGAGCTTGCGCTCGCGCGGCCGCCGGTCTTCCGTGAGGATACCCAACCAGAGGCGGCGCACGGCGTCGTCTTGGGTTGGATCAGGGAAACGGTGCTCGCGGTGCTTGGCGCGAATTGCGGCGCGGCGCTGCTTAAGCGTGCTCACGGAGGCTCCGTCGCTACTATCCCAGCGGTCGGCGAGATAGAGGCGGACGGAGTCGGGATGAGCCGGGAGGGCCTTGCGGCCGTTCAACTCGCACCATTCGGCGAAGTCGCGCCACGAACGGCCATAGGCCAGGCGGGTGTTCTCCGGCTGGCCTGCGGCTGCGAGGGTGGTGGCGCTGGCTTCTAGCGCGCGCTGGTCGCGCCGGCCGTCCGCCAGAAGGTGGAGCTGACGCGGCATGCGCTAAGTCTACCCCGAACGCACGTTTGGGGCAAGCCGTTGAACGCCGGCGCCACCGCGCCGGGGGCTATCCCGTGGGCAACGAGAATCCCGAACAGCGTCTGGCTCGTGCCCTAGAGCGAAATGCTCGGCGGTGCGTGGCGACGTACCGGAACGCCACGGTGCGAGGTGCGATCTCCGGCGCCCCGTAGGCATTCGCCGCCTCCCGAAGCGCCGTACGCCGCAAGGCGTCGACCCTATTGGTCGTCGGGTCGTCAATCACGCGCTCGAGAGCTGAGCGCAGGGCCCGACCCACGATCGGGCCGCCACGGAAGCCCGCCTGCTCTAGGCCCTGCTCGACCAAGAGGGCCTTGACATAACGCCAGTCGATCGCTAATTCCGCCACCGAGAGCGCCAGCAGCTCAGCCATCCTTATCTCCTGAAGCGGACGTAGCCTCGCTCGTGCGGCTCGCGATCGTCGTTCCAACGTGCTAGGACCGGCACATGAAACAACGGCCGGCACCAACGCACGACCCTTGCCTCGGCCACAAGGCACATCGGATTCGTCCGAATGGCAGGCTCAATTCTCGCTGCGATGGCATGGATGCAGGCACGTGCATAGCCATGGCCGCGGTGCTCCTCCGCGACGTAAACGCCGAGGAGGCCGATCCGATTACCGTATTGCTTTGGCGCCGGCGAGGACCAGCAATCGCCGATGCACGTGGGCATGAGCAGCGCGTGCGCAACTGCTTCGCCGCCCGTCCGAACGATAGCCGCAACGCGCGGCGCATCAGCGTAGAAGACTGACCGCCTGAACAAGCCCTCCGCGTTGAAGAGTCTGGCGTCGGCGATCTCCTCTGCGAAGCACGGCTTCTGGCTAACGTGCGTGATGACCCCAGGAGCGGGCGCCGATGATCTCGACGTAAAGACGCGCGACCAGAAGGCCCACTGCGCCCGGTTCATCCTGTGCATCGCGACGGCCTCAGTCTCGGGCTGCGTGTCGCGAGCGGGGCAGACGTCCACCACCTCCGCTATCGCCATCTGCTCCATACGCCTAGTATGACACGTGCGAGGGATGCGCCGCCATCGTCCTTTGTCAACCGCGCCGATTGTATGCAATGGCAAAGGGTTGTAGCGCCGCCGGCGGCGCCGCGCAGGCTCAGCTTATTCGCCTTAGTCACGATCATCCGCCCTCGCCTCGCAGTCATCCGCGTACTCTCGGAGGTGTTGCGCGCATGCGAGCGCTCCCAGATCTTCGCAGGCCAACGCCACGCGCCGCAGCTCAATCGCGCGGTGGACGCCGGTGGGCCTGGCGGCGTCGATGGCGTCCCAGCGTGCCAGGGCCAAGTCGCGACCGCGCTCGAACGCGCGCTGTTCATCGTGGCGGTTGACGCGCTTGATCCCGTGCATCCGCTCGCGGAGCTCGGCCACGGCCCGGTATCCAGCGGCTTCTGCATGCGGTTCGCGTTGACTGGCCATCACGTTCTCTCCTCGTGTGTTCATCATCATTCACGACACGACGGTGTGCGTTGGTATCTCTAGTATAGTGCTCCCCATAACCACACGTGCTGCGTCTCTTCGTCACCATGAGATACCATTGTCGACTCACCCGGCCACCGCGCGGCCGCCTCGCGGTGCGCGCGCAGCGCGCAAGAAGTTGACGAAGAAGAAGCGCACGGGAGGCGCGGCGGGGGAGCGGTGCGGTTATGGGGAGACGGTGCGCTGCTCCGCACTGATCGCCGTGCGTCGTGGCTAGCGGAGGTCGGACAGGCGCGGACGGACGGCCGCAAAGACGGCGAAGCGACGACGGGCGGGAAGCGGAAGTCTACAGAGCTCCGCTAAGGGGAACTACCTGCGCGTGAGAGACATCGACGGCTCCCTGCTCGACCTCAGCTCCCCGGAGAGCCGGCCACGCGGCGACGTCGCGACGATTGTGTGGCCTTGGCTCCTCGAGGAGTTGCAAGCGTGGCTTGTGCGCTACGATCGCCGGTACGGCTCCTAAGCCGCCTCAGCGGTCGTGCCTACCCCGACCGCGAAGATGCCAGGCTGTTTGAGCGCCAGCGCCGCAACCTGCCCGCCGATACGCGTCGTCGCACGGTAGTAGCCTTCGGTGAAGTGGTCGTCGGCGTAGTAGTGAGCAAACTCGTGAATGATGATGTTCAGGACGCCGGCGATATGCTTGGCATCGAGTGAAAACCAGGCGTGACGTAGCGTTTGCAGGTTGAAGTCGAGTTGCCGCCCTCCGAAGCAGGCGTAGAAGTCGCCCCGCGCTCGTACGATGCGCACGGTCGGCGTGTAACCCAAGACGTGCTCACCGAGCCGCGCCGCCAGCGTTGTGACGTCGCGCATCCCAGGAGTGTAGTCGGAAGAGTCGATCACCGGAACCTGCTCGGCATCCTCGCCGTCGCTGTAGGGCTTCACGGTTGGCGTGACTTGCCCAGCGGGGAGAATCTCCGTGCTCTCCTTGACCGCCGCCCACTGCGCCTTCGAGAACGCGCCGCCAGCGATCACCGTGTAGCCCTCGGACGCCGCCTTCGTGTTGGCTTCGCGGTCGGAGGGGTCGTAGACGACGACCTTCTCGCCGAACCGCTCCCGGACCACGCTCCGTACCGCCTCGGGGCTCACCCGGTCGTCCTCGAGCGCGTTGCCAACCCACGTTGACGCGGCGCTCTCCTTGTCGAGCATGGCGTGGGTGGCGTTCAGTACCTCGGCGCGCAGAGTGCGGAGATAGCTCGGCGTCACGTTGTCGCGGTCCTGATTTAACGGAACCTTCTGGAGCACGTTGACGTGGTAGCGATCGCCGATCTCCACGACCGGAATGCCCATTTCGTAGATGGTCGCCTCTTCGCCGTCCAGAGGCTCGTACAGTTCGACGCCCGTCTTGCGCGTCGTGCGGCGCAGGATGCCCTCGGCGTCGGCAAGCACCGTAGGAAGGCTCACCTCGAACGTCGCGATAGGCTTGCGACACGGGATACACTCACCATTGAAGATCGTCTCGATCTCGGTGGGAGGAATGAGGCGCCGCAGGTCGTGCTGAACCTCCCTGATCTCGGCCTGCGTCATCGCGATGATCGCCTCGAACCGGCTTCCCATCTCGGTGCGCTCGAAGTTGAGTTGGCGATCGCCGTCTGCCGTGAACGTCACACCGCCCGACGTCGAGATGATCGCCGCCTGCTCGCACAGTGCGAGCACCAGCTTCTCGCCCAAGTTGAAGCGCCCGCGCTTGGTTGCGTCGGCCTTCTTGGTCGACTCCGCGAACAACGTATAGGCGTGGCTGAGATCCTTGAAGCCGTCCGGGTTATCATCCGCGACGATTAAGCGCGCTTTCCCGCGCTTGCCGGGAATAGGCGCAAGGGTCCCGACGACTTTCTTCGTCTGCTCGTCCCACGCGTTCTGGAACAGCTCGTACAGCAGAAAGCCTTTCGGCTTATCGGCGACGAGTTTACGAAGCCCCTCTTTATCGACTGTAAACCAACTTGGCATTGGAGCGCTCTCCTCACATTGCACGAAGATACTATAAGTATAGTATGCGCAACGCCCGCGCGCTGTCTCTCTCTCATCACTACCACGCGCGACATATGGAAGAAGGCCACGCTAGGGTGCCGCCGCAGCTCGCGCCAAGCGCGGCCCTCATGTCTCAACTCGATCCGCGATGCTCACGGCGTACAGCGTAAAGTACTTCGCCCACTCGTCGCGGGCGGTGTGCCGCTGCACGCACAGCCAGGGAATATACCGCGGCTCCTTGGGAGCCCGGCGCAGCTGCGGCCTCCGCCGGCGTCACCCGACGCATCGAGGGGCGTGGAGGTAACAGCGTCGGCTCCGCAGCTGCGAACGCCGCGATTCGGCCGCCATAACTGAACGTCACCTCGAAGAACACGCTGCGCCCGCGCTTGACCTGCGGGTTACCGTTATCAACCTGCGGGTGCGATGATGCTCGGCTCGTCGTTACGGACGCTGTTGACGCGCCTCGAGATCGGATACCACGTAATGGCATCGGCAGGGATTGGATCCGCGAGTGAAAGCGCTCGCGTCGGCGTCAGCTCGCCCGGCGCGAGCCACGCATCTCTATTTTCTGGCCGCAGGATAATCGGAATGCGATTGTGGATTGCTGCTAAGCCTGCGCCGTTTGGCGCAGCTGTCAAGATGGCGCAGGTTTCGAGGCCGGGGTCACCTTCCTGGGCGTCCCGCGGCCGCCACCATTCCCAGAGACCCGCGAAGAGGAATGGCTCGTCGGAGCGCAGGTGGATACGCATTGGGGTCTTCGTGCCATCGCCGTTGCGCCGCCACTCGTAGTAGGCATCCGCGACGATCGCTGCGCGCCGCCGGCGGAGGGCTACGCGGAATGCGGGCTTCTCGGCAACCGTCTCGATGCGCGCGTTGATCATGCGCGAACCGATGGACGGATCCTGTGCCCACGACGGTACGAGGCCCCAGCGCAGCGCAGTGATCTCGCGGGCGCCGTCGTTCTTGATTGCGAGCACCGGCTGCGTCGGCGCGATGTTGTACCGTGGCGTCCACGTCACGCCGGCGGCTAGGTGGTAGGAGGGAAACGCTGCCTCGACGTCTCGATCGTCGAGACTCAATCCAAACCTCCCGCACATCAGAGGCCGAACGAACGCAGCTCTTGCCGCGGCGCCTGGATCCGAAGGTTTGGCGGAAGGAGGTCGTGCATAGCGCGCCGCGCCCATGTTGGGACCATTGGTGCTGCCCACGCGAGCCTCGCTCCGGCGAGTTCGAGGATTCGCGCTGGGTCGCCGTGTCCGCCACTATCGAAGACGGTCGTGTAATCGGCGACTGCGGCCGCGCGGCTTAGATGCGCCATACTACGCGGAAAGCGGCGCCGCACGTCCGCTTCCGGAACGTCATGGCCACCGGCACGAACGCGCCGGGCGATTCGCGCTAGGCACGTTTCGACATCGGCGACTCCGAGGTAGAAGAGTTCGATCCGAAAGCCCCGCTCTCGCGCCGCCAGAAGGCGCCGTTCGTGTCGGAGTCCTGCAAGAGTTGTCTCGACCGCGAATGACTCCCGCCCGTCAAGGAGCGTATCCATGCGTTCCACGGCTTCGCGTCCCGCAGCTATCGCGCGTATCGAGCCTGCGCCCGTGATTGCGATCACGTCCGGGTTCACGACACGAACAACCGCGTGGTCGACGTACGCATCGACGAAGGACGATTTGCCCACGCCGTTCGGACCGCAAACGATCACGAGAAGCGGGGGCTGCACCTATGAGGCGATCCGCTTCAAGCGTTCGATGGAGCCGTCAGGGTGCTCTTCGACGACCCAGCCGTCCTGCTCGTAAGCGATGGAGATACCGCGTCGAAGCTGCGCTGCCAAGACCTGGCGCACATGGGCACCCACCACGTGCTCGGCTCGGCCGGCGTGCGCGTCGGCTACCATGCGCCGCAGAGTTTGATCCGTTCGGTCGGTTTTGGCCACGCTCACGTGCGTATTTTACCACGGTCTTTTGAGTCCCAGGGCGCGTCTGGATGGGAGGCGCGCATGGAAGTCAGGAAGGGGACCTGGCCCCAGCGGTTGACGTGCGCCCGGAACCAGCCATCGAGGCGCTTCTGCTCAGGCCGTGGCAGCCGGAAGATCGCCTCACAAGCACCCAGGAGGGCCGGCGGCAGGCCCGTCTCGAGACTCTGCATCCATGCCCCCATGAACGCTGCCAGGCGTTGGCGATCGGCGTCCTCGAGGTTGAGGACGATGTCGCGGACGGCGAGGAAGGCTGGCGAGTGTGGCTCGGACATCGAACACATGTTCGTGTCGCCCCCCCGCGCCACCTAGCGTCTGGGCTGCGGTGGGAGCCTACGATGGCTCGGCGGGGGCACTCCCTCGCCATGATGCCGATCGATCTCGATGGACTACTGCAAAGCCTGCGCTCGCCGGAGAGTCCAGCGCGTGGCGATATCGCGACGGTCGTGTGGCCGTGGCTCTCGGAGGAGTTGAAGACGTGGCTCGTTCGGGTCGACCGACGGCGCGGTGTCTAGGTGTGTTGTAGGGCGCTTTGCGGTGCTTACACAGCTCGAGGTCGCGCTACAGGCGCTGGCCCGACACTAACCCGCGAAACGGCGGCGTAGCTCATCGACGACGTCTGCGAGGGGGATCAGACGCTCGGGAGGCACCTCCGGGCGAGCATGGAGCGCCCCGTCCTGGTACTCGCGCACCCGTACGGGTCTACCAGAGCGATCGAGCGCATCTTCGAGTAGCTGTACGAGCCGTCCGGTGCGGCGCTCGATGGCCCATTCGCCGGCGAGCATTGTTCCAGGGACGCGGCTTCCAATGGTAGCGCGCGATGGGCGAACCATCTCACCCGCATCACGCAACTGCCCAAGCGGCGCCAAGCACTCCTCACCTTCACGGCCGGGACCAATGATCCGTAGCCGTACCTCATCCGCAGCCGTCTCCTCAAGGACGTAGGCCAGGTGCCAGGCCGAGCCAGAGCTACCCGGAAAGAACGCCATGAGCTGCCTATAGCGGAGCGGCGAAGGGTCCTCTTCGTCCATGCACCCGCTCGCTTCGATACAGCCGTGAGATCAGTCCCGCCAGATGCCCGAGGCCGTAATATCGCGCCCGGCGGGAGCGACCCGAAGCGAGGCGTTGCCGCGCCGGTTGGCACCGCAACTGCCCCGTTGTCCCGTAGTGTTTTGAGCGGGGCCTCTCCCGGCGCCTTATAGCCACCCACTCGCTGGGGACGGTTCACACGATGATGCGCGTATCTTGACCCGTCAGGCCGAAGGCGAACAGTAGGTCCGCCGCATCGGGTGGATTGATCACGCATGAGTCCGCCGGGATCCGCGTCGGCTCCGAGACGATGAATAGCGGCGGCCATCCGGTGGGCTGGTGCAGCGCTAAGCGCGCTAGGACCAGCGGCCTCCCACCTGTTGATGGGAAACGCGACGGAACCCATGCGTGTCGAACCTGGCGAGCTTTCCCATCCATAGCCTCGTACTACCTTCCTCGCTGAGCGGGATCACTGCGGCACCCGCGAGACGTCCACATCATAGCTGTGGATTACGCCGCTCTTATCAACGCAGGAGATAGTGGCACGAGTGACTGAGCCTTCTTCGAGTTGGTAGTATTCGTCCCCACGCGCTTTGCAGAATCGACTACTGACACGGCTCATCCGTGCGGTGTTCGTGGCTGCTGTAGCGTCCAGCGCTTTCAGCGTTCTGATATGCTGCGAGATTTGTTCGCGGATCTGTCCCTCCCATGAAAGCAGCAAGAATACGACAGAAAGGACTAGTACCGGCCAAGTCACAAGCCGCACTATCTTGAAGAGCGATGTCTGGCGATCGAAGGGAGGCTCGAAGAGAAGCTCGCCGACGGTCAAATTTAGAAGTGTAACCGCAGCGGCGCCGCTTGCCAAAGCAACGGTGGCCACGGGATTGTTGGGAATAATGGCGCGAGCAATCTGCCACGCGGCGAAGCCGGTCGCTGCGGCCACAATGACTACTAGGGCGACGACTAGCGCCCGGTAAGTTCCTGAAGATAACGTCCGCTTTGGCGCGGGCGTATTGTTCATCGCATCTCCTTTCGCATCGAGTCGATATGATCAGTTCCGCCATTCTCTCTTACGGCGATCGCCGCCCACCGCTGATAGGCCTCGACGCCGGCGACGAGCTGCTGCGTGTAGAGCGGCGAATCGACTGAGAGGATGCCGCCGGCGGGGCTCCGCCGCGCCCAGCGCTGGATCGCGCGCTGCACGCCTTTCGGCATGCCCGGAAATGCCTCAAGGGCTGCCTCCCGTCGCGCTGGCCATGCCGAGCGCACCACTTTGCGCGAGAGCCGGCGAATCAGCACATCACGGAAAGCATCGTCATGGTCAGCCATCGCAATGGTGAGCCGCACCGCATGACGCTCC
>SCQY01000255.1 GCA_004298665.1 bacterium
ATGTACGAAGGCAAAGACGTCCTCATCATCTACGATGATCTCTCCAAGCACGCCGTAGCCTACCGCGAGATCTCGCTGCTGCTGCGCCGCCCGCCGGGACGCGAGGCCTATCCCGGCGACATCTTCTTCCTGCACTCGCGCCTGTTGGAGCGTGCCGCGAAGCTCTCCGACGAGAAGGGCGGCGGCTCGCTGACTGCGCTGCCGGTCATCGAGACGCAGGCAGGCGATGTCTCAGCCTACATTCCGACCAATCTGATTTCGATCACCGACGGGCAGATCTACCTGCAGAGCGGCCTCTTCCACCAGGGCATCCGCCCAGCCGTCGACGTCGGGCTCTCCGTCTCGCGCGTGGGCGGCTCGGCGCAGATCAAAGCGATGCGCAGCGTTGCCGGCCCGCTGAAGCTGGACTTGGCACAGTATCGCGCGCTGGCGGCCTTCGCCAAGCTGGGCTCCGACTTGGACAAGTCGACCCAGATGCAGTTGGCGCGCGGTGAGAAGCTCACCGAGCTCCTCAAGCAGCCGCAGTATCAGCCGCAGCCGGTCGAGGATCAGGTAATGACGCTCTTCGCGGCCACCAAAGGCTTCGTGCTCGACGTTCCCACGGAGCGTCTAGCGGAGTGGAACCGCCAGTTCCTTACCTTCATGCGCGAGAAACATCCCGAGGTTGGCAAGGCTATCGTCGAGAGCAAGGTGCTCTCCGACGATCTCGCGGCGCAGCTCAAAGCTGGCCTCGAGGCGTTCAAGAAGCAGTACCAGCCGTCACCGGCAGCAGGGGTCTGAGGGAGCATGCCCTCCGTACGCGACCTTCGCGACCGAATCAAGTCGCTGAAGAACACGCAGCAGATCACCAAGGCCATGAAGCAGGTCGCGGCGGCCCGTATTCGCCGCGCCGAGGCGGCGATGCGCGCTGCTCGCCCGTATGCCCAGCGCATGCGTGCGATGCTCGACGACTTGGTGGAGAAGGGCGGCAAGATCGACCATCCTTGGCTTCAGCCGGCCGCTGCCGGAAAGCCGCTTGGCATCGTGCTGATGACGGCCGACAAGGGATTGGCCGGTGCCTACAACGCCAACACGATCCGCGAGGCCGAGAAGTATGCGCGCCGGCGCGCCGGGGAGAGCATCCTCTGGTACGCGGTGGGTCAGAAGGCGGCCCAGGCAGTGCGTCGCGTCAAGGGCGAGTTGGCCGCTAACTGGGTGCTGGCAAGCAAAGAGCGCTCGATGGTCGAGCAGGCCCGTTTGGTTGCCGAGCGGCTTACCGGCGATTTCGCTGCCGGCAAGGTGGGCGAGATCGCCATCGTGCGCCCGCGTTTCATCTCGATGCTGACGCAGCATCCGGAAGCCTCGCGCCTCATCCCCATCGAACGTGAGGCCGGCGGCGAGCGCGTCGCTTCGCTTGCTTCGGTGGAGTTCGAGCCCGATGGCGTAACGGTGCTGAGCGCCTTGCTGCCGAAGTATCTGGAGTTCACGATCTTCGCAGCGATGCAGGAGACGCTCGCGGGCTTCTTCGCGGCACAACTGCTGGCGATGACCAACGCGACGGACAACGCCGGAAAGCTTATCGACGAGCTGACCGTGGTGATGAACAGCGCCCGTCAGGCGGCCATCACCAAAGAGATCCTGGAGATTGCGGGCGGTGCGGAAGCGCTTCGCGCCGCCGGACATTAACAGCACAAGCAATCGTGTCTTGCACGATTGCGCTCCCGGAGGGGCTTTACGACAGTGGGGCCCCCACGAATGGAACGAAGTGGAATGAGTGGGGCAGGGGCAGGCAAGGTCGTCCAGATTCTCGGCAACGTCGTCGACGTCGAGTTCACCGCGCAGACGCTTCCCTCGATCAACAACGCGTTGGTTGTGCAGGTTGGCAGCGGCAGCGGCACCCAGGGTAACGGTAAGGCGCACGCTGACGACATCCAGCTCGGCGGCACGGCGATGATGGCGCGCGAGCTGATCCTGGAAGTGCAGGATGAGCTCGGCAACAACCACGTGCGTTGCCTGGCGATGGGCTCGACCGACGGTCTCGTCCGTGGCGCCGAAGTCACCGACACCGGTGCGCCGATCAGCGTGCCCGTGGGCGAGGGCGTCCTGGGCCGCATTTTCAACGTGCTGGGCAAGGCCATCGACACCGACGAGAAGGTCGACGCCAAGGCCTACTGGCCGATCCACCGTGAGCCGCCGCTGTTCGAAGATCAGGACCCGACCACCAAGATGTTCGAGACGGGCATCAAAGTCATCGACTTGATCGCGCCCTACGCGCGCGGCGGTAAAGTCGGTCTCTTCGGCGGTGCCGGCGTCGGCAAGACGGTGCTCATCCAGGAGTTGATCCGGAACATCGCCGTCGTGCACTCCGGCTTCTCCGTCTTTACCGGCATCGGCGAGCGCACGCGTGAAGGCAACGACCTTTGGCTCGAGATGAAAGAGTCGGGCGTTATCAAGAACACGGCCCTCGTCTTCGGACAGATGGACGAGCCGCCGGGGGTACGCTTCCGTATCGGCCAGACCGGCGTGACGATGGCCGAATACTTCCGCGACGAGCTGGGCAGTGACGTGCTGCTCTTCATCGACAACATCTTCCGGTTCGTGCAGGCCGGCTCCGAAGTCTCGGCGCTGATGGGGCGCATGCCCTCCGCCGTGGGCTATCAGCCGACGCTGTTCACTGAGATGGGCCGCCTCGAAGAGCGCATCGCCTCGACCCGCAAGGGCTCGATCACCTCGGTCCAGGCCGTGTACGTCCCCGCCGACGACCTCACCGACCCCGCTGTGGCCACCACGTTCGGCCACCTCGATGCCACCACGGTGCTCAACCGGGCGCTGACGGAGGAAGGCCTCTACCCGGCCGTCGATCCGCTGGCCTCGACGTCGCGCATCCTCGAGCCGCGGGTCGTCGGCGAGGAGCACTATCAGGTGGCGCGCAAGGTTCAGGAAACGCTGCAGCGCTACAAGGACCTGCAGGACATCATCGCCATTCTCGGCGTCGAAGAGCTCTCCGAGGAGGACAAGGTCGTGGTGGGTCGCGCGCGGCGCATCCAGCGTTTCCTCACGCAGCCCTTCTTCGTGGGCGAACAGTTCACGGGGCGGCCCGGGAAGTACGTCAAACTCACGGACACCGTGGCCGGCTTCAAGGAGCTGGTCGAGGGCAAGCTGGACGATCTGCCGGAGCAGGCGTTCTACATGTGCGGCACGATCGACGAGGCCAAGGCCAACGCCGAGAAGCTCGTGGCGGCCGCCGGCTAAATACGTGATGGCGACGCAAGGCCTGAGCTGGTGGATGCGCGGGCTCGCCCACTGGGCGATCGTTCTGGGGATCCTGCTCGTTCCGGGCCTGCTGCTCGGCAGCCTCTATCTCTGGACGAACCTCTCGCACCCCAAGCAGATCTGGGATGTCGTCCTGCGCCAATCGGTGGCCCACCTCGATGAGGTAGCACCGCCGGCCGGCGTGGCGGCGGGAGCGCCCAACGTGCGTGTCTACGAGGAGAGGATGCTGCGCGACCAGGTGCGCTGCACGGGGCCTGTGAGCTGGAGCGTCGCGCTGCATCGCGCGTTGGCCGCCTCGTGCGATACCGCCGCGGGTAGGCGCTCCGCGCTCCACCGGATGAACGGCAAGACCGGCTTCGCCTGGTATCAGGTCGAGCGCAGCGGGCAGACCAATCTGCTGCTGGTCGATCGGCAGGGCAGCATTCTGGCGCAAGAGCCGCTGACGATCCTCCCGCCGTACGCGGGACAGTCGATCGGCGGCGACGGGGGAGAGTAAGAACCGATGGCAACGACGACTTTTTCGATCGTGACCCCGGAGGCGCTGCGCTTCGAAGGGCAGGCGGAGCTGGTAATCGTTCCCGGCAGCGAAGGCGAGCTCGGCGCGCTGCCTCGCCACGCGGCGCTGGTGACGACGCTCAAGCCGGGGATCGTGCGCGCGAATACCGTGGGCGGCGACGGAAAGGCCGTCGAGCGTCGCGAGTTCGCCATCGGTCCCGGCTTCGCCCAGGTCCTTCCCGAGAGCGTGACCGTTTTGGTCGACGCTGCGTGGGAAAAGAGCGAGGTGGACGTCGAAGCCACTCGTGCCGAGCTTCGTGCTCTGCGTGAGCGTCCGCCCAGCGCCGAGACCGAGGCGCAGGCGCTGCGAATCACCGAACACGTACTCCAGGCAAAGCTCCGCATCGCCGGCGGACACGAGTAGGCGGCGAATCTCTACGACGAGACGTCGCGGTCTCCCCAACCGCGAACGATCTCTCGATCTATGAGCGCACGGCGCCGGGTGGCCCGCGATATGGGGGGGTGATATCCGGTGTTGGATGTCGCAGAAGGCACGCTACGCGGTACCTGGATCGAGGAAGGTCAGGCGCTGTCGGCTGCCGGGCGTTGGCATTTCCTCGACGATGGCACGTTTACGTTTTCGCGCCAGAACGATGGCGCCAGCCGTTATCGCCGCGGCAGCTTCCACGTGGAGGAGCTCGCAGGGCGCGCAGTTCTCAAATTAGCGCATGACGAGCGCACTTCGGCCGTTCCCATACGCCTGAACGGCGATCGCTTGGAGATGCTCGTGCGCGCCGGGGGGGAGAACGTCGTCCGTGCCTACCACCGTGCCAATACGCATGATCCCATGTTGAGGCCGGTCACGTGCGAGATCGTGGGACGCTGGGAACGCTCCGATACCCGCCACGACGAGACGATCGGCGAGTTCTACGAGTTCGCCGACGACGGTTCGTTCGTTCGCGTCGAAGGTTTCCACCGCAACCTCACCGGGGACCAGACCACGACCTTTCAGCAGCTCTCGGTGCGCTCGGGGATCTACGTGCTGGAGCGCATGGATGGCGGGATCATGCTCTGGTTCGACCTCGACGGCCAGCTCCGTTCCGCCGGCTTGATCCGGCTCGACGGCAACGAGTTGACCCTGGAGGGGCCGCGCCCGCTGCGGCTGATCAGGCGCGTCACTGGAGCCGCTTTCCGCCGCGAGCAGGAGGCGCGCTAGCGGCCTCGCAGGAACTTCACCTGCCATGTCTTCGCACCCCGGCTGGGCGCGCCTCGCCGCCCGGATCCTGCCGATATTCGCTCTGCTCTGCGTCGAGCGGTGCCTGAGCGCCGCGCGCCGAACCTCGCCGCGATGACCTTCGAGCGCCTCGAAACCACGCTGCGCCTGCGCGGCGGCCACCGCCTCCACGGCGCCGTGCGTGTCCACGGCTCCAAGAACGCCACACTGCCGATCATGGCCGCTTCGCTGCTGTGCGACGGTGAAGTCGTCATCAAGCGTGCGCCGCGCGTCACGGACGTCTCCGTGATGGAGGCGCTGCTCGAGTCGCTGGGCGCGCGCGTGCGCGAACGCGGCGCCAACGAACTGCACATCTCAGCCACGAATCTCGGGCGGACACGCGCGCCCTACACGCTGGTGCGCAAGCTCAACGCCTCGTTCGATTTGACGGGGGCGCTGTTGGGGCGCTTGGGCCGGGCGGAGGTTCCGCTGCCCGGCGGGTGCGTGATCGGCACCCGCGCCACGGATCTGCACGAGATGGGCTTTCGTGCGCTGGGTGCCGACGTGCGCGGCGCGCGCGGCTATTTGATCGTGGAGGCTCCCGACGGCCTGCGGGGCGCGGACATCTCTTTTCGGTTCCCCAGCGTAGGCGCGACGCGCAACGTGATGCTGGCCGCCGTCTACGCTGACGGTGTCACGACGCTGCGTAACGTCGCGATGGAGCCCGAGGTCGTGGACCTCGCCAACTTCCTCAACGCCGCAGGGGCTTGCATCTCCGGCCACGGCACGGACACGATCGTCATCGAAGGCGTCAAGCGGCTGCACGGCGTGGAGTACGAAGTCATCGGCGACCGCATCGCCGCCGGCAGCCTGCTCCTGGCGGGTGCTATCACGCGGGGTGCCGTGCGCGTCGAGGGCACCGATCCGCGCCACCACGCTGCCCTGCTTGCCGTCTTAAGCGAGTGCGGCGTCGCCTGCTCACAGGGCACCGACTGGATCGCCGTCGATGCCGCCGGCGCGCGCAGCGGCACCGACATCCTCACAGCGCCTTTTCCCGGCTTCCCAACCGACCTTCAGCCTACGATGACCGCCTTCTTGGCAACGTGCCCGGGTACGAGCGTGGTCGAAGAGACGATCTTCAACGCTCGCTTTGCTTACGTCAATGAGTTGGTGCGCATGGGGGCCGATGTCCGCGTTCAAATGGATTCGAACGCCGCCGTCGTAAAGGGTCCGGCGGAGTTGGAGGGGGCACCGGTCGAGGCGGCCGATATCCGCGGCGGCGCGGCCCTCGTGGTTGCGGGCCTCGCGGCCCGAGGCGAGACCGAGATCGCGGGCCTGGAGTTCATCGATCGCGGCTACGAACGCTTGGAAGAGATGCTTACCGAGCTCGGTGCGCAGATCCAGCGCTCCAGCGGCATCGTGGCTCTGGCCGAAGCCGCGAGCGCCTACGAGACCAGTACCATGCCGACCGTTGGCTAGTGCGACGGCGGCTCGCAGCATAAGGAGTTAGCGTGGAGATCGGCATCGACCTTGGGACGGCGAACGTCCTCGTTTACGTCAAAGGCCGCGGCATCGTGCTGCGCGAGCCCTCCGTCGTCGCCAAGGACTTGCGTACGGGCCGCACGCTGGCTGTGGGCGAGGAGGCGCGCCAGATGCTCGGCAAGACGCCTGCCAACATCCAGGCCATCCGTCCGTTACGCGACGGCGTCATCGCGGATTTCGAAGTCACCGAGGCGATGCTGAATTATTTCATCAAGAAAGTCACCAAGGACCGCTCGTTCTTCTCCAGCCTCTTCCGTCCTAAGCCCTCGGTCACCATCTGCGTTCCCGCTGAGATCACAAGCGTCGAAGAACGTGCCGTGCGCGACGCCGCGAAGCTGGCCGGCGCTAGAGACGTCGATATCATCGAGGAGCCGATGGCGGCGGCGATCGGCGCGGGGCTGCCCATCGACGGTCCCAGCGGCAACATGGTGGTGGACATCGGCGGCGGCACCACGGACGTCGCCGTGATCTCGCTGGGCGGCATCGTCGTCTCGCAATCGATTCGTGTGGCCGGCAACAAGATGGACGAAGCCATCATTCGCCATATTCGTCGCGTGTACAATCTGATGATCGGCGAGCGTACGGCCGAGGAGATCAAGATTCGCATCGGCAGCGCCCATCGCTTGGAGCAGGAGCTCTCGATGGAGATCCGCGGGCGCGACCTCATCAACGGTCTCCCTAAGACGGTGAAGATCACGAGCGAAGAAGTGCGCGAGGCGCTCTCCGAGCCCATCAGCTCGATCGTCGACGCCGTCAAGAGCGTGCTCGAGAAGACGCCTCCGGAGTTGGCGGCCGACATCATCGATCGCGGCATCATCCTCACCGGCGGCGGCGCGATGTTGCGCGGCCTCGACACGCTGCTCTCCGAGGTCACCGGCATCCCGGCCATCATCGCCGAGGATCCGCTCTCATGCGTGGCGATGGGCACCGGCCAGCGCGTACATGCGTAGCGGCGAGATGTAGCTAGCGGTGTCGGCCGGCGCTTTCAGCTTCGTCCTCCACAGCCATCTGCCTTGGGTGCGACACGCTGGGCGTTGGCCGTTCGGTGAGGAGTGGGTCCACCAAGCGCTCCTCGACGTCTACCTGCCGCTGCTCGAGACGGTCGAGTCGCTCGAGCGCGACGGCATTCGCGGCGGGATCACGCTGGGCGTCACGCCCGTGCTGCTGGAACAACTGCGTGACGTCCACCTGATCGAAGCGTTCGATGCCTATCTCGACGAGCGCATCGCGCTGACCGCCGGCGATCTGACGCCGCGCGGCGACGACCTCGACGCGGCACGCCGGAATCTCGCGCAGCGCTATCTCGCACAACTGCGCGCGCGGCGCACGCGCTGGCGTAACCACTGGCGGCGCAACGTCGTCGGCGCGCTGCGGGAGTTCGCTCGCAGCGGTGCCATCGAGATCATCACCTCGGCGGCCACGCACGCCTACCTTCCCCTGCTGGCCACGGATAGCGCTCTCGACGCGGAGCTGGCCGTCGGTATCGCAACGACGCAGCACTTGCTGGGTGTCGCGCCGCACGGCATCTGGCTTCCCGAATGCGCTTACCGCGGCGCTTTCGCGCCGCCCGGTGAGCCGGGCTACCGGCCGGCGATCGATGCGTGGCTGGCTGCGCATGGTATCCGCTACTGCTTCGTCGACGCCCATGCGGTGGCCGGTATCTATCGGGGAAGCGGCGCCTGGAGCGCGGCGCTGGATCGCGAGCAGACGGCGCCGGCAGCCGATGCCGATGCCGCAGCGGCGGCACAGGACGACGAGGCGACGCTGCTTCCGCACGTGCTCCCCTCGGGAGTGGCGGTCTTTGCACGCGATCCGCGCATCAGCCGGCAAGTGTGGTCGCGCGATCGCGGCTACCCGGGCGATGGTACCTACCGCGAGTTCCACAAGCGCGACGAGCGCTCCGGAAACACGTACTGGCGCATCACGGGGCCGCGTGTCGCATTGGACGAGAAGGATATCTATGATCCGCATGCGGCCGCCGATCGCGTCAGCGCGCATGCGGCGCACTTCGCCAAGCTCGTGAGCCGGATGCTCACGGAGTTCCAAGCGCACGACGGGCGCATGGGGATGCTCGCCGCGCCGTTCGACGCCGAGCTCTTCGGTCATTGGTGGGCTGAAGGCCCGCAGTGGTTAGGCGGCGTGCTGCGTGCGCTCCACGGCGGCAGTCACGTTGCGCTGATGACGCCTAGTGCCTATTTAGCGACCAACCAGCCGCCGCAAGTCGCTGCGCTGCGCGAATCCTCGTGGGGGGAAGGCGGCGACAACCGCGTCTGGTACAACGACGAGGTCGCGTGGATGTGGCCGATCATCCATCGCTGTGAGCGCACGATGGAACGTTTAGCCGCGCGCCCGGCGGCTACCCCGCGCGAGCATGTCTTGGCCGAGCAGGCGGCACGCGAGCTCTTGCTGCTGGCATCCAGCGACTGGCCGTTCCTCGTGACGACGGGGCAAGCACGCGAGTACGGCGTGAAGCGCTTCACCACCCACGTGGCGCGTTTCGACGCGCTGGCTGCGGCGTTGGACGGCGAGGCCGCCGATCCCACTGTCGTCGAGGCGGCGCTGCACGACGATACGCTCTTCCCCGAAATCGACCCGTCGCTCTTCCGCGCGCGCCCGCTGCATGCGCTTCCAGCCGAGCAGCTTCCTTTGACGCAGCCGTTGATCGCGCGGCTGGCCCTCACGTGACGTAGCGGATGTCCGCGACGTTCGTCTTGGCCCTGCACAACCATCAGCCGGTCGGGAACTTCCCCTTCGTCTTCGAACAGGCATATCAGCGTGCATACGCACCGATGCTCGACGCCATCGAGCGCCATGGACAGGTGCGCCTTGCGCTGCACTACAGCGGCCCGCTGCTCGACTGG
Source organism: bacterium (assembly GCA_004298665.1). Classification (GTDB taxonomy): domain Bacteria; phylum Vulcanimicrobiota; class Vulcanimicrobiia; order Vulcanimicrobiales; family SCRA01; genus SCRA01. Next base: position 9,364 of record SCQY01000255.1, read on the forward strand.
CTGGAGGCTGAGCGCCCAGCCTTCCTGGACCGTTTGCGGGCCTTGGCCGAGCAGGGACGCGTGGAGCTCCTTTCCGGCGGCTACTACGAGCCGATCTTGCCCGCCATCCCGGATCGCGACAAGATCGGGCAGGTCGAGCGCCTCAACGCCTATCTCAAACGGCGCATGAACGCGCGGGCGCGCGGCGCTTGGATCGCCGAACGCGTGTGGGAGCCCACGCTCGCGCGGCCGCTGCGCGAAGCGGGGATCGAGTATACGCTGCTCGACGACACCCAGTTCGCATCCGTGGGCATTCCCCCGGAGCGCAGCTACGGCTACTTCGTCACCGAGGAAGAGGGTCGTGTGCTGGCTCTCTTTCCCATGCACATGGCTCTGCGCCACGCCATTCCGTTTCGCCCCGTCGATGAAGTGATGGCACTGCTGCACGAGGCGCAAAGCGCAGGCGGCGATCCGGTGCTCGTGATGGGCGACGACGGCGAGAAGTTCGGCAACTGGCCGGGAACGTATGACAGCGTCTACGAGCAGGGCTGGCTCGATCGCTTCTTCGCCGCGCTCGTGCAGGCGCCGTGGCTGGAGATGCGGACGCCCGCCGAAGTGCTCGACGCGCGTCCGCCGCTGGGGCGGCTCTACGTGCCCAACGGCTCCTATCACGAGATGATCGAGTGGAGCGGAGGCTTTTGGCGCAACTTCCTGGTGCGCTATCCCGAGGCCAATCAGCTCCACAAGAAGATGCTGGACGTGTCGCAGCGCGTGAGCGCGCTCGAGGGGAAGGCCGGCGAGCGTGCGCGCGACGAGCTGTGGAAAGGGCAGTGCAACTGCCCATACTGGCATGGCGTGTTCGGCGGCATCTACCTCAATTCGATCCGCGAGGCGAACTTCGAGCACCTGATCGCCGCCGAGCGCATCGCCGACCGCAAGCAGCACGGCGAGAACGATTGGATTCATGCCCAGACGCGGGACTTCGACTGCGACGGACTGCAGGAGGCGGTCGTGGCCACGGAGTCCTACAGCGTCGTTGCGGCGCCTCTCGGCGGCGCCATCTGCGAGCTCGATCTCAAGCCCGTAAACGCCAATCTCACTGACGTCTTGGCGCGGCGCCCTGAGGCGTACCATCGAACGTTGCGCGAGCGGGCGCGCATCCAGGCCGGCGAAGCAGCCGCGGGAACCCGTTCTATCCACGACATCCAGACCGTGAAGGAGGCGGGACTGGAAGCGCTGCTGGCCTACGACGGCCACCGGCGTGGGATGCTCGTCGACCACTTCTTCGATCCCGGCGTGACGCTCGATGCCATCGTCGCCAATCGCGATGCGGAGCGTGGTGACTTTCTCGAGGCACCTTACCAGCTAGCGCTCAAGCGGCGCCGGCAGACGGCCGCGGTCACGCTGCGGCGCATCGGGACGGTGCGCGATGAGGCAGGGGTTCAGCGTGCGCTGGAGATCGAGAAGACGCTGAAATTCGCCGCGGGTTCCAGCCGCATCGTCATCCACTATGCGCTGCGCAATCGCGACACCGAGCCGCTGCGCGCGCGCTTCGGCGTGGAATTCAACCTCGGCCTTCAGGCCGGGGATGCTGCCGATCGTTACATTCACAGTCGCGGCCGGCGTCTCCAGCCGCCAGGGGCCGCAGCGCGCGGCATCTCGCGCGAGCGCGAGATCTCCGCCGTCGACGAGTGGCGCGGTTTCGAGTGGACGCTGCGCTGCGGCGTTGAAACGGAGTTTTGGCGCTACGGCGTCGAGACCATCTCCAACAGCGAGGAAGGCATCGAGCGTACCTATCAAGGAACGTGCATCCTCGCGATGTGGGTCGTCGACATCGCACCGGGCTTGGCCTGGGAGAGTGGACTGGAGATGCGTCTGGACACGCTCGTGCATGCGGGCAGGCGCTCCTACGTCGAAATCGGGGAATAGCATGGTGTGGCGGTGATCTTAGACGCGCGGTGTGAGCCGCTCGAGCGAATCACTGAGGCGGCGCGGCGCGTCGTCTCCGCCGGCGGCGTCATCATCTTTCCCACGGACACCGTCTACGGCATTGGCTGCGATCCTACGAGCGAGCCGGCCATCGCACGCATCTATGCGGCCAAGGGACGGCCTGCGCACAAGCCGCTTTCGCTGCATCTCGCCACCATCGCGGAGCTGCTTGAATACACCGCAGGTAACGAGCGCGCGAGCGAGGCGGCCAAGGCGCTGCTCCCCGGGCCCCTCACCATCATCGTTCGACGCCCGCCTTTCGTCTCTGCGCGCGTCACGGCGGGAAGCGAGACGCTCGGCTTGCGCGTTCCCGACGACGCGCTCTGCCGAGCCATCCTCGAGGCAAGCGGGCCGCTTGCCGCTACGAGCGCCAACCTCAGCGGGCAGCCGGCGTATACGGGCGGCGATCAAGGGCGCGATCAGCTCCCCGACGCCGACTTGATCGTCGAGGCGGGCCCCACGCCGCGTGGCGTGGCCTCCACGGTGATCGACGTGAGCGCCGAGGAGCCGCTGCTCATCCGCGAAGGCTCGTTGCCGCGCCGGGAGGTGGAGGCGGTTATCGGTCCATTGCGAACCTCCTGACGTGACCATGCAGCGAACGATGCTCGGGATGGTGGCGGCCCTGCTCCTTACGACCGCCGTGGCGGCGACGCCGTCTCCGTCCTCTCGTGCCACGCCGGCCCCGTCCGGCGGCACCACGGTAGGTACGGGCGACGTCACGTTTCGCACGCCGGGGACCTTCATCCTCAACAACAAGACGGGCGACTTCACCGTCCCGCAAAACTTCACGATCGAGCGCCCGGGATCCAACGCGCGCGCCGACCGCGCCAGCGGGAACTTCAAGCGTAAAATCGCCGTGCTCACCGGCAACGTCGTCATGCATCAGACGCAGCCCGTTGCCGACAAGGACGACAGCATCAAGCAGGCAACGCAGAAGCCGATGACCATCACGTGCAAGGAGCTCACCGTCGATTGGGCGGTCAAGACCTATACGGCCGTCGGCGAAGTGCACGTGGTTCAAGAGAACGACACCGTCGATGCCGACCGCGCCGTGCTCAACGACGAGACGCACGAGCTGACGCTGCAGGGCAACGTGCGCATGCACCAAGGCGTCTCGCGGACGGCGCAGGCACCGCACGTTGACTACAACACGCAGAGCAAGGCATATCATGCGACGGGCGGGGTGACGACGCTCTTCCCCGTCCCCACACCGTCGTCGAGCTCCACCAGCGCACCTACGCCTAAGCCCAAGCGCGGCTTGCGGCTCTAGGAGTCTAACGGATGGATGCGCCCAGCCTCTTCGGCGACCGCAACGGCAGCTCGGGGAAGGGCGCGCGGACGCAGGCGCCGCTGGCCGCGCGGATGCGCCCGCGCACACTGGACGAGTACGTTGGCCAACGTCATCTCGTAGGCGAGGGGCGTGTGCTGCGCCGCGCGATCGAGAGCGATGACGTTCCCTCGATGATCCTCTGGGGTCCGCCGGGGACGGGAAAGACCACGCTTGCGGAGATCGTGGCCGGAGCCACCGGCGCCCATTTCGTAGCGCTCTCCGCCGTGAGTGCCGGTGTCGCCGATCTGCGCCGAGTGGTGGCGGACGCGCAGCGCTTGCGCGGCGCGGAGCGGCGCACCGTGCTCTTCGTCGACGAGATCCATCGCTTCAACAAAGCGCAGCAGGACGCCGTGCTGCCGTATGTCGAGGACGGCACGATCACGCTCATCGGCGCGACCACGGAGAATCCGTCGTTCGAAGTCAACTCCGCACTGCTCTCTCGCGCGCGCGTTTTCGTGCTCAAGCCGCTGACCGATGAGGAGATCGGCACGATCGTCGACCGTGCGATGGCCGACGGCGAGCGCGGTCTGGGCGATGCCGGCCTGAACCTGGCCGACGATGCGCGGCGGGCACTCGTCAATCTCGCCAACGGCGATGCGCGCGTAGCGCTGAGCGGGCTGGAGCTGGCGGCGCGCGGCGTTCAGAGCGAGCACCGCACCGCGATCGAGCTGGGCGACATCCGCGAGGCGCTCCAACGGCGCACGGCCGCCTACGACAAAGGCGGTGAGGCTCATTACGACGTGATCAGCGCCTTTATCAAGAGCCTGCGTGGAAGCGACCCTGATGCCGCGCTCTACTGGTTGGCGCGCATGCTCGAAGGCGGCGAAGATCCGCTCTTCGTCGTGCGCCGGATGGTGATCTTGGCCGCCGAGGATGTAGGGCTGGCCGATCCGCGCGCGCTGCCGATGGCGGTGGCCTGCCAGCAGGCCGTGCACTTCGTCGGCCTTCCGGAGGGGTATCTTCCGATGGCGGAGTGTGCCCTCTACTTGGCGATGGCTCCTAAGAGCAACAGCGTCATCGCATCGTACGGCCGCGCACTGGCCGACGTCGAGGGCACGCGCAACGATCCCGTGCCGCTCCATCTGCGCAACGCCGCTACGTCGCTGATGCGCAGCTTGGAGTACGGCAAGGGCTACATCTACGCCCATGACGCCTATACGGAGATGGCCCAGACCGGACAGAGCGCTCCGCCACCCCGCCGCCTGCAAGCCTACCTGCCGGGGAACCTCGAAGGTCGCCATTACTACGAGCCGGGAATCCAGGGCGAGGAGGCTCGTCTGAGCGAGTGGGTCGCCGCCCGCAGGCGGGTAGAGTAGGTCATCACGATGCGTATCTATCTCGATAACGCCGCGACAACCCCGGTGCGGCCGGAGGTCCTCGAGGCGATGCTTCCCTACTTCACGAGCGTAGGGTACAACCCGTCGTCACTTCATGCTGAAGGGCAGGCGTCGCGCGCCGCACTCGACGACGCACGCGAGCGGACGGCCGCCCTCTTAGGGGCCAAGCCTAAGGAAATCGTCTTCACGGGCGGCGGCTCGGAGGCCGACACGTTGGCGATCCACGGCGTGGCGCGGGCCACTGCGCAGCGTGGACGGCGCCTGGTGACGTCGGCCGTCGAGCACCACGCGGTCCTCCACGCCATGGACGCCCTGGAGGGCGAGGGCTGGGAGGTTGTGCGCCTCCCCGTCGACCGCGAGGGGCGCGTCGCCGCAGAAGCCTTCGCGCGCGCGCTCGACGAGCAAACCACCCTGGCCTCGATCATGCTGGCCAATAACGAGATCGGGACGATCCAGCCGGTGGCGGAGTTGGCCGCCATCGCGCACGAGCACGGCGTGCTCTTCCATACGGACGCCGTCCAGGCGGGCGGGCAACTGCCCATCGACGTGCGCGAGTTGGGCGTGGACTTGCTCTCCCTCTCCGCGCACAAGTTCTGCGGGCCCAAAGGCGTGGGGCTGCTCTACGTCCGCCGCGGGACGCCCCTGCGTCCGCTGATCTACGGCGGGGGCCAGGAGTACGGTACCCGCGCCGGCACGGAGAACGTGGCGGGAATCGTGGGCTTGGCGCGCGCCTTAGAGCTGGCTCTGGCCGATCTCCCCAAGCGGGCGGAGCGCACCGCCGCGCAGCGCGACCGGCTGGCCAAGGGCCTCCTCGAACTGCCGCAGACCCGTCTGCTTGGGCCGCCCAGCGGGCCGCTGCGCCTGCCGAACAACCTCTCGCTCGCCTTCGCTCACGTCAGCGGAGAAGCGCTGATGATTCGCCTCGATCTCGAAGGGATTGCCGTTTCCACGGGGAGTGCCTGCGCTTCGGGGTCGCTGGAGCCGAGCCACGTGGTCCGCGCCATCGAACTGGAGAAGCCCTACGACGCGGGGGTCGTCCGCTTCAGCCTAGGGCGTACCACGCAGGACGCCGAGGTCGAGCAGACTGTGCGCATCGTCACGGCTGCCGTAGACGAGATGCGGGCGGACGAGCGGGCTAGCTCGCTACGGTAGGTAGGTGCCCCCGCGGGGCCTAACCGAACTCGACCGTCTCGACACGGTACACGACGAGTGAAGGAGCACCATGGATCCGGCATATCTCCTCGACGGCGGCATCGGACTCGGCGTCCTCATCATCGGCGTTGCCACGCTGCTGCTCTTCATGCGCGTCGGGCGAACCCTCGACCGCGTCGATACCGTGCTCGATCAGAGCATGGCTCAGCTCGATAAGCTCTCGGGGCCGATCGGCGAGACGCTGACGCATGTGGGCGGCGTGATGGGTACGGTCGACGGAACGCTGGCCAAGGTCAGCGGCGTGATGGATGCGCTGGAGAACATCGCGTCGAGCCTCGCCAAGATGACAACCGCGGCGCAGGGCGCGGTGACGCCGACGCTGCTCAATGCGGCGCACCTGGTGACCAATGTGACGGAAGGCCTGCGGCGCATCGTAACGGGTGGTAACGGCCGCAGTGAGACGCATCGAGAGGAGCACAGCGATGAGTGGCGAGACTAGGGGCGGCGGCTTTCTCAGCGGGGTGCTGCTGGGTGTGCTGATTGGGGCAACGCTGGCGATCGTGTTGGCGCCCGAAGGTGGCGAAGATCTGCGCGAGACGCTGCGCGGCAAAGCGCGCGAAGCCTCCGGGCGCGCGCGCGATGCAGCGGCCGACTTCGCTGAGCGCGCGGTGGTGCTCGCCGGCGACGTGAAGGCAGGCGTCGACGAGTTGTATCAGCGGGGACGTTCGATGGTCGACGAGGTCACGACAAACGGCCTCGACGGCGTTGCAGGGAAGGAGTAGGTTTGGATATCAAAGTCAGTGTTCGGCCGTCCGACGGCGAGGCGCGCGTCGTCGATCTCGTCGGCGAGATCGATGTCTACACGTCACCGGCGGTGAAAGAAGCCATCACCGAGTTGATCGACGATGGGCACTATAACCTGATCATCAACCTCGAGGGCGTCCGTTACATCGATTCCACGGGCCTCGGGGTTCTCATCGGCGCGCTCAAGCGCGTGCGCGAACATGCCGGAAGCGTCAACCTCATCTGCACGAATCCGCAAGTCAAGAAGATCTTCGATATCACGGGCTTGGTGAAGATCTTCGGCATCTACGAGAACGAGCAGTCGGCGATCAAGGCCTTGGCATAGCGATGACCGTGCAGCAGGAGAGCGTCAACGTCGTCGAGCTGCGGATTCCGTGCAAGCCGGAGTTCGTTAGCGTGGCGCGCTTGGCCGTCGCCGGCATCGCCAATCGCCTCCACTTCACCGTGGAGGAGATCGAAGACGTCAAGCTCGCCGTTGCGGAAGCCTGTACCAACTGCATCCAGCGTTCGCCCGATGCCAAAGAGATCGCGCTCACCTGCGAGATGCTTCCGGAAGAGCTGCGCATCGTCGTGCGAGACAATAGCTCCCTCGGCTCCAACGACGAAGCCGGGGAGTCCGGCAGCGGGAGCCTGGGCGTCTTCCTGATCCGCTCGCTGATGGACGACGTGGAATACCGCCGCGGCGAGCATGATGGTATGTTCCTGCGTATGGTAAAGCGCGTGGCAGGCACGTCGTAGGGGTGGAGGCGTGAGCCGAACAGTCGTCTCGGACGAGCAGCGCTGGGACCGCGAGCGGGCGCGGGCAGCATTTACGCGTTTCTCGGAGCTTCGCCACCGAGTGACGTTGCCGTCGTGCAAGGACGCCGAGCGCGCCGAATACGAACGGTTGCGCTCGGACCTCGTGGTGATGCACCTCAACTTAGTTCGCTACTTGGCCGTGAAGTTCGCCAATCGCGGTGAGGCGCTCGACGATCTCATTCAGGTGGGGACGGTCGGCTTGATCAAGGCCATCGATCGCTTCGACCTCGAGCGTAAAGTAGAGTTCACCACCTACGCCACGCCGACGATCGTCGGCGAGATCAAGCGATACTTCCGCGACAAGGGTTGGGCCGTCAAGGTTCCGCGTCGCCTCCAGGAGCTCAATCTCGCCGTCAACCGTGCCGTGGAGATGCTGACGAGCAAGCTCAACCGCAGTCCGATGGTCTCAGACCTCGCGGAGCATCTGAGCGTCTCGGAAGAGCAGATCCTCGAGGCACAGGAGCTGGGGCAGGCCTACAACGTGCTCTCGCTCGATACCGAGCTGGGAGGCGAGAACGAGAAGAAGTCCGCGACGCTGCTGGACTACTTGGGCGCCGAGGACATCGGTCTCGAACAGACCGAAGACCGGGCCAACTTAGAGCGCGCGTTCGAAGCGCTCAGCCGCCGCGAGCGCCTGATCCTGTACTTGCGGTTCTACCAGAACATCAGTCAGACGGAGATCGCACGCCGCCTCAATGTCTCCCAGATGCACATCTCGCGTCTCCAGCAGAAGGCGCTGGAGAAGCTCAAGGGCGTGCTCGGCGACGAGTGAACTCGGCCGCTAGCCCGAAATCGTGAGATCGTTCTCGACGGCAATTACTCCCGGAGCCGACCACGCGGCGCGCGCTGCTTCGGCGCGTTCCAAGAGCGAACGCACGGATCCCCGCAGGATCACCCGGTCTTCGGCCGTTTCCACCTGGATGCGATTGGCATCGAGGTGGGCGCTGCGCTCGAAGGCCCGTTCGATGCGGCTCTTGATCTCCAAAGGCGTTGCCAAGCGCGGCCTGATCGTAATCTCGTCGACGATTCCACGCACGCCGTGGAGCCTGCGCACGCCCTCTAGCGCGGCATCGCGCTGATAGTGCCAGTCCACTTCTCCCGACAGCGTGACCCAAGCGTCTTTCACCACGACTTTCACGCGGTCCGATGGTACGCGGATGTCCCAACTGAGCGAGTGGAGGGCTGCCTCCGCGATGTCTTGGTCAGTGCGCACGCGCGGCCCCGGCAGATCGATCTCGAGCTCGTTGGCCACGCCACGCACGCCGGCCACACGCAGCGCGGCGCGCTCCGCGGCAACCTTGTCGTGGTAGCTGCCGACCCGGCCGCTCAGCGTGACGATGCCATCCTTGACGGCGACCCCCACATCGGCAGCGTCGACGCTTGGCTCCCAAGCAAGCTCCTCGATGACATCGTGCTGTACGTCTACTGCGGCTTTCATGCTGTGCCTCGCCTCGCTCGCGCCACCCTGAGCCGAGTTTAACCGGGCACTGCGCAAACCGCGCGAAGAATCGGCGGTACGTCCTTCCTCAAGCATTCTTGCTCCAGCCGTAGCGTAGCGGCATGCCGATTCTGAGGAGAGCGAACAATGTCGAACGTGCTGAAGGTGCTCGAGCTGCTCGCCGCGTCGGACAAGAGCTGGGAAGACGCCGCCGCGCAAGCGGTCAAGAAGGCCAGTGAGACCCTCCACAACGTCAAGTCGATCTACATCGAAAACTTCGAGGCCAAAGTCGATGACGAAAAGATCGTCGAGTACCGGATCAATGCCAAGGTTACCTTCCTGCTCGACTGAGACACGGGCAGCGGTGCGTGATGCGCTTCTCGAACCGTAGGCATGCGGGGCAACTGCTCGCCGGCTTACTCACCGAATATGTTGACCGGACGGACGTGCTGGTGTTGGCACTGCCGCGCGGCGGCGTCCCCGTCGCCTTCGAGATCGCCAAGGCGCTGCACGCGCCGCTAGACGTCTGCGTGGTGCGCAAACTCGGCGTGCCGGGGCATCGCGAGCTGGCGATGGGCGCTATCGCTTCAGGGGACGTCTTGCTGCTCAACGACGAGGTGGTGCGCGAGCTGAGGATTCCACAGCGTGTGATCGACGGCGTTGCTCA
>SCQY01000256.1 GCA_004298665.1 bacterium
TTGAACCACACGAACAGCGGGAAGTGCGCCTCGTGCTGCTCTTGGAAGAGCCGCGAGGAGAGCATCGGCGAGAGCGAGAGCGAGACGAAGAGCGAGATCGAGATGGAGGCCGCGATCGTCAGCGCGAATTGCTTGTAGAGCTGGCCCGTCGTTCCCGGGAAGAACGCTACCGGGACGAAGACGGAGATCAAGACCAGCGAGGAGGCGACAACCGCTCCCTGCACCTCGTGCATCGCCGCCTCGGCGCCAACGATGCCGCCCATCTTCTTCTCTTGGATGAATCTGGCGATGTTCTCGATGACCACGATGGCATCGTCCACGACCAGCCCCGTTGCCAGCGTCAGCCCGAAGAGCGTGATCGTGTTGATCGTGAAACCGAAGAGCTTCATGATCATGAACGCACCGATCAGCGAAACCGGGATGCTGACGGCGGGAATGAGCGTCGCCCGCGGATCCTGGAGGAACAGGTAGATGACCAGGATCACCAGCACGATCGAAAAGAGGAGCGTGAAGAGCACTTCCTTGATCGACTCGTGAACGAACACCGACGTATCGAAGGCTACTTCGTAGTGGACGCCGGGCGGAAAAGCCTTCGCCAACGTGTCCATCTGGGCGCGCACCGCCTGGCTGACGCTCAATGCGTTGGCGCTGGGCAGCTGCAGCACGCCCAGGCCGATGGAGTTGGTCTTGCCGTCGAAGCGGATCGCCGTATCGTAGCTCTCCGACCCGAGATCGATCTTCGCCACGTCGCCCAAGCGCACGTAGCCGCCGTTGGCACCGGCCCGCAGGATGATCTGGCGGAATTGATCCGGCGTGGTCAGGCGGCCCATGGCACGGACCGTGTAGGTATACGGCTGGCCCGCCGGCGCAGGCTGGGAGCCGATGGCCCCCGCGGCGACGTTGACGTTCTGCTCCTGCAGTGCCGCGATCACGTCGGACGAGGCCAACCCGTATTGCGCCAACCTGCGCGGATCGATCCAAATGCGCATGGCGTAGCGGCCGGAGCCGAAGACGCGCACGTCGCTCACGCCGGAGACGCGCTTGAGCGCATTGACGAGATTCAAGTCGGCGTAGTTGCTCAGGTAGAGCGGCCCGTACTTGGGGCTGTCGGAGACCAGCGCGATCGCCATGACAAACGTACCGGCGTTCTTGGAAACGGTGACGCCGGTCTGCTTCACGGCGTCGGGCAGGCGCCCCATCGCCGTCTGCACGGCGTTCTGCACGTCGGTGGTCGCCGTCTCGAGGTTGGTTCCCAAACGGAAGGTACACGTGATGTTGGCGACGCCGTCGTTGGAGCTGGTCGAAGAGATGTAGCGCAGCCCTTCGACACCGTTGATCGCCTGCTCCAGAGGCGTCGTCACCGCGGACTCGACGGTCTGGGCGTCGGCACCGATATAGGCCGCGCTCACCGTCACGACGGGCGGCGCGATCTTCGGATACTGGGCGATCGGCAGCGTCGGCACCAGCACCGCGCCGGCGATCAGGATGATGAGCGAGCAGACGGCCGTGAGAACCGGCCGGCGCAGGAAGAGGCCGATCACCGCGCGGCCCCGGGGCCCGGTGCCCCGCTCACGGCGACTGCGCTG
>SCQY01000001.1 GCA_004298665.1 bacterium
GGTGGGGCCGAAGATCTTCTCGCAGAACAACCCGTCGCGCTCGGGCTTGAGCGTACGGTAGTTGATCGTCTCCGGCTTCTTGACTTCACCGAACGACCATGCGCGAATCTGCTCCGGGCTAGCCAGCCCGATGCGCATCGCGTCAAAGTTATTTACGTCAAGCATGTTCATCGTCAGTTAGAGTTCCTCGTCGGTGAAGTCGTCATGGAGGGTCTCTTCTTCCTCTTCCTCCTCGCCGTCGTCGGCCTCGTCCTCATCCTCTTCCAGGACGTAGCCCTCATCCTCGTCGGCGACCAGGTCTTCTTCCTCGTTCTCCTCTTCGTCGAGCGACTCGCCTTCAGCCAGAGGCAGCACGCCGATCGCGCCCTCCTCGGTCTCAGCGGCTTCGGGCTCTTCCTCGCTCTCGGACTCCTCGCTCTCCTCACCGTCCTCGCTCTCGGGGAGCGCGGCGTCTTCCGCCGGCTCGGCGAGAGCGGCCTCGGCGCCCAACATGCGCGCGGCCATCCCCGCACGCGCCAGCTCCTCCTCGGCGCGCGCCGCGGCAGCCGCGGCCTTGCCGGGCTCCTCGGCGCCCATGAGCAGACCGTACTCGGCGGCACGCTCGTTGACGTCCTCGTCGCTGATGCGGACTTCCAGCTCCTCGCGGCTCTCCGTCAACACCTTGACGTCGAGCGCCAGCGACTGCAGCTCCTTGATGAGCACCTTGAACGACTCCGGCACGCCGGGTTCCATGACGTTCTCGCCCTTGACGATCGCCTCGTACGTCTTGACGCGGCCGACCACGTCGTCGGACTTGACGGTGAGCAGCTCCTGCAGCGTGTACGCGGCACCGTAGGCTTCGAGCGCCCAGACTTCCATCTCGCCGAAGCGCTGACCGCCGAACTGCGCCTTTCCGCCCAGCGGCTGCTGGGTGATCATCGAGTACGGACCCGTGGAGCGCGCGTGGATCTTGTCGTCCACCAAGTGCGCCAGCTTCAGCATATAGATGTAGCCGACGGTGATCGGGCGGGCGAAGCGCTCGCCGGAGCGGCCGTCGCGCAGCCAGGCTTTGCCGTCCGCCGGGAGGCCGGCATCCTGGAGCCACTCCTGGATATCCTCGGCGTGCGCACCGTCGAACACGGGCGTGGCGATGTGCTTGCCCAGCCCAGCCGCCGCCCAGCCCAGGTGCGTCTCGAGGACTTGGCCGACGTTCATGCGGCTGGGAACGCCCAGCGGGTTGAGCACGATGTCGACTGGCGAACCATCCTCCAGGTAGGGCATATCCTCGTCGGGGAGGACCTTGGCGATGACGCCCTTGTTGCCGTGGCGTCCGGCCATCTTGTCGCCCTGGAGAATCTTCCGCTTCTGCGCCACGTAGACGCGCACGAGCTTGTTGACTCCCGGCGCCAACTCGTCTCCGGCATCCCGCTCGAAGACCTTGACGTCGATGATCTTGCCCTTCTCGCCGTGGGGCACCTTGAGCGAAGTGTCGCGGACTTCGCGCGACTTCTCGCCGAAGATGGCGCGCAGCAGGCGCTCCTCGGCCGTGAGCTCCGTTTCGCCCTTGGGCGTCACCTTGCCGACCAGGATGTCTTCCGGGCGCACCTCGGCGCCAACGCGCACGATGCCGCTCTCGTCGAGGTCCTTCAGCGCATCCTCGCCGACGTTGGGAATGTCGCGCGTGATCTCCTCGGGTCCAAGCTTGGTGTCGCGGGCCTCGCACTCGTACTCCTCGATGTGGATCGAGGTGAAGCGGTCGTCCTTGACCATGCGCTCGGAGATGAGGATGGCGTCCTCGTAGTTGTAGCCCTCCCAGGGCATGAACGCAACCAGCACGTTCTGGCCCAAGGCCAGCTCGCCGTCGTCGCTCGAGGGGCCGTCGGCCAAGATCTGGCCGCGCTTGACCTCCTCGCCCAACTCCACGATGGGGCGCTGGTTGATACACGTGCCGGCATTGGAGCGCGTGAACTTCAGCAGGTCGTACTGGCGCTCGAGATCATCGGCGCTCTGCTTGACGACCACGCGGCCGGCGTCGACGAAGACCACCTTGCCGTCAGCCTTGCAGACCACGGTGCCGCCGGAGTCCTTGGCGGCGCGGTACTCCATGCCCGTGCCGACGATCGGCGCCTGCGGGCGCAGCAACGGCACGGCCTGACGCTGCATGTTGGCGCCCATCAGCGCGCGGTTGGCGTCATCGTGCTCCAGGAACGGGATCAGCGCCGTGGCCACGGAGACGATCTGGCGCGGCGAGACGTCCATGAACTGGACGCGCTCGGGCGGCTCCTCGACGTATTCCTCGGCGAAGCGCGCCACCACGCTCTTGGCGGTGATGCGTCCAGCGGCATCGAGCGGCGTATTGGCCTGCGCGATGACGTATCTATCTTCCTGGTCCGCGGTGAGGTAGCGGACTTCGTTGCTGACGCGGCCTTCGTCGACCACGCGATACGGCGTCTCGATGAAGCCGTAGCGGTTGACCCGCGCGTAGGTCGCCAGCGACCCGATCAAGCCGATGTTCGGACCTTCGGGCGTCTCGATGGGGCAGATGCGCCCGTAGTGCGAGTGGTGGACGTCGCGTACTTCGAAGCCGGCACGCTCGCGCGAGAGACCGCCGGGCCCCAGCGCCGAGAGGCGGCGCTTGTGCGTGAGCTCGGCCAGCGAGTTGGTCTGATCCATGAACTGCGAGAGCTGGCTGGAGCCGAAGAACTCCTTGATGGCCGCCACCACGGGTCGGATGTTGATCAGCGCCTGCGGAGTGACCGTCTCGATATCCTGGGTGGTCATGCGCTCGCGCACCACGCGCTCCAAGCGCAGCAGGCCGACGCGGAACTGGTTCTGTAGCAGCTCGCCCACCGAGCGGATGCGGCGGTTGCCCAAGTGGTCGATGTCGTCCACGTGGAGCTTGCGCTCGGCAACCTTGATCAGCCGCCTGATGACGGCGATCATGTCTTCCTTGTCCAAGCAGCGCTTGGTGAGCGGCGGCGCGGTGAGGTTGCTGGCGGAGAACTCGTCTTCGAGCTTGGAGTTGACCTTGTAGCGGCCGACGGCAGCGAGATCGTAGCGCTTCTCATCAAAGAAGAGTGAGCGCAGCAGATTCTCGGCGTTCTCGGGGTTCTCGGGCTCGCCGGGGCGCAGCTTCTTGTAGATCTCCTTGAGCGCGTCCTCGCGCGTCTTGATGTCTTTATCCTTCTCCAAGCAGTTCTTGATCAGCGGGCTGTGATCGAAGAGCTCGAGGATGGCGTCGTCGTTCTCCCAACGCGGGTCGAGCGCGCGCACGAAGGTGGTGGCGTAGATCTTGCGGTTCTTGTCGATGCGGACGCCGAGCGTGCCCTCGGTCTCGTCGTTCTTGGTGCCGTTGTCGGTCTCGAACTCGATCCAGGCGCCGCGGTTCGGGATGATGGTGGCATTGAAGGTAGGACGGTTGTTGGTATCCGTATCCTTCATGAAGTAGACGCCCGGCGAGCGCACGAGCTGCGAGACGATCACGCGCTCCGCGCCGTTGATCATGAACGTCCCCTTGTCCGTCATGAGCGGGAAGTCGCCCATGAAGATCTCCTGGTCGGGGATGCCCTTGATCTCGCCGGATTCCGCCGTGATGAGGCGGACGCGAACGCGCAGCGGAGCGCTGTACGTCATGTCGCGTTCGCGGCATTCCTCGACGGAGAACTTCGCGTCACCCAACGTGTGCTCGCCGAACTCGAGGATCAAGTTGCCGGTGAAGTCCTTGATCGGAGAAATCGAGGAGAACGCCTCGCGCAGCCCGTCGGTGGTGAACCACTCGAACGAGGCCTTCTGGAGCTCGATGAGGTCCGGAATGCCGAGAACGGGCGGAATCTTCGCGAAATTGTATCGCTGCCGCTTGAGCCCGATTTCCTCGGTGGCCTCCACCGTAAAGGCGCCCTGCCCATTGCCCGTGATGTGGGGGCGCTCATGCGCCTTGATCGTCGTCTTCGCCATCTCGCCCTCGTACCTACTCGCCATTTGACTACAAAGCACGCTGCCCCACGGAGCGCACCAACGCTAAAACGCAAACTGGCCAGTCCTCTGCCACGTGACTCGCCTGTTGGTTCAGCTTTCCTATCCGGGGGGCATAGGGCCGAAGTATAGCACCAGCCGCCGCACAACGTCAAGCGAGCCGCATACCGCTGGCCCGCTCCTGAATCGGTGCCCCTCGATTCGGGCTAATAAAGGAAGTTCCTTCCAGCTCCCCGGCCCAGGATGTCATACGCCTCCCTGGCAGGCGGGGAGAACGCCGCAGGCGAACGTCGCCGCGGTATGTGGCGTGCACCCCTAGGCATCGCCCTCATTACGGCGCTTATCGCCCCGCCCGGGACCGTTTCACGGCCTCCGCGCGTTGCCGTGGCGGCGCCGCATCCGGCCATTCCCCGCGCGCTGCCCGCGCGCCCGCCCCTGCACGTGGAACGCCCGCAGGTAGAGCGCTCTCCAGCGGAGGCTGGGTCCGAGAAGGGCGCCGCATCGCCGCCTACCGTACGCCCGCTCCTGCACGAGCCGCCGCACGCCACCCCGCTGCCTAGCCCGTTGATCTGGCACCGCATGGCCTAAGGGCCGATCCCGTTGTAAGCGCCCTTACCGCGCGCGCCGTGGCGGATCGCGTACGCTCCGCTGCGGAGGTAAGTACCGCATGAATCGATTTCCTACGTGGGCGCGCGCCTTTCCGGCGGCGCTGCTCGCTCTTGGCACTGTTCCCGCGCTCGCCGCACAAGCGCCGATGATGCCCATGCCCAGCGTGTCGATCGCCTCGCCGGCGATGGGCGCCACCGTGTCCGATGCAGCCATTCCCGTGACGCTGAGCACCAAGAACTTTACCGCGGAGTGCGCCGATACTGGAAAGACGCACGCTGCATCCGCTCAGGGACACATCCATGCCATGCTCGACGGCATGGACATGGAGCATATGACCAACATGTACTGCTCGGACCACTTCACCATCTCCGGGCAAGGCCTGAAGCCAGGAAAGCACACGCTCTCCGTCGTGCTGGCAACCGACGCGCACGTCATGGCCAGCACCCCCGCGATGGTCTCGTTCGACTACGAGCCCGCGCAGCAGCCGGCGGCTCTGCCGGCGCCGTTGAGCGGTGCACCCGCGATCTCCATCCTCTCGCCGAAGAACGGAGCAACCGTCGGCAAGACGTTCGACGTGAAGATCGCGGTGAACAACTTCGACCTCTCCTGCGACTTGGAGGGGAAGCCCGATGTCACCGGCTACGGCCACGTGCATATCTTCGCCACGCAGAACGGCGAGACCACGCAGGCCCCCATCGCACCGCTGGCCGCGGCGATGAAAACGCCGGCGGGCATGGAGATGGGCAAGACGCTGATGCACGACACCGGCATGTCGATGAACGAGATGCAGATGATGCTGACGACGGCCATGCCCGGCATGCTCGGCATGCCTTGCACGAAGACGATTCCGGTGGATCTCTCGCGCTGGCACGACGGCCAAGCGAAGATTCTCGTCATGCTGGCCAACAACGACCACATGCCAACCAACGGCGCCGCGCCCGCGGCGATCACCGTCAACCTGAAGTAGCGCGACATGCCGCCATCTCCCCGCCGGAGGTGGCGGCGCCGCGGGCAGCGAGGAAGGGATATCGGGCAGGCTCCTCTCGAGATGCTCTAGCGCCCGAGCAGAGCGACGATGCGCTGGTCGAGGTCGAGAGCGATCGGCTCTCCGATGGCGGCCTCAGACCAGCGCCCATGCGTCCGATCGAGCACGACACACCAATCGCCGGCAGTATATGCTTCGGGGATGACCGCCGAGGGCACCATGAGTCCCAGCGAGTGAGCGGCTTCGCTCCGCCAAGCTTCACCAAACACACGGCACTCGTCGCGGCCGGCAACGCTACGCCACGCCGGCGATAGACGCGTTCGATCGAAGCGTACGATGAGGCCGTCGGGAACATCGATGGGATAGGCATGATAGCCGAGCAACGGGGCGGACCCGGATTGCACCACGATCTCGAGGACGGCGAGCGCGACGGACGAGGCCGCATAGACTGTGGGCCGCCCACGCTGATTCCAGCGCCCGGGTGATCGCGCCGAAGCCAACCCATCGAAGGCTCGTCCTTTCGACGGCCACGCGGTGAGACGCCAGAGGCGCACTTAGCTGTAGGCGCCGTCGCGAATGCGGCCCAGCGTGTCTTCGACCTCGCGGGCGGCAACCTCGGTACTCAGCTCTTCCAGGGGGCGACGGCCGTCGAGCGCGCGATTGGGCTCCCCCATCCATCGCTCGGCGACCGACTTCGAGCCAAAGACTTCCTCGGCCAGCGCGTAGATGCGGGCGATGCGCGCCAGCCGATCCGACTCGTCCGGACGCAACCGCTCGCTCCGCGCGACTCTACGTTCCAGGGTCCGGGTCGGGATCGACGCCGTTTCCGCGAGGCGCTTGCGCCCTAGTCCCGTGTACTCGGCGAGGACGTCCAGCGATTTCGAGGGAAAGCCTCGCCCTACCAGGTCGGCGAGACGCGTCTGGACGCCGCGCGTCGCTCGCAGCTCGCCTGTGAGCCCGAGCATCACGTTGATCCGGCGCGCCGGAGCCTCCTCGCCAAGCAGACCGATCTCCTCGGCCCGGCTCTTCCGCTTCCTCGTGGCTACCATACCTTCAGGATAACACACTGGCGGTCATTGCACCGCCAGTTGGCGGAGCCGGCAGTCTGGTTCACCGCTCGCTACCAGCGTCTCGTTAAAGTCGGGCTGCTGCCCGACGGGAACCAGACGCACGATCGGCCTGCCGTTCCAGCTTCTGTACGGCGGTCAAGGAGTGGACGGCAGCAAGCGATCTCCTCTCGCGAACGCTCCGCCAGCCGGTGTGAGGGGCGCACCGTCTAGCGAACGATGACCGTGACAGCGGCCGCGGCTACCCCCATGGTCGGTTCATGATCGTTGTTGGCGAACATGACGACGATTTTCGCTTTGCCCGTATGCCACTGGGAGAGATCCACCGGGATCGTCGTTGCGCACGGCATGCCGATCATGCCGACCATCGACATCATCTTCATCTCGCCTGCCATCGGCGATTCGCCCTTCATCGAGCTGCTCATCGGTTCCATGGACATCTTCGGCGCCCAGGACGGCTTGTCCGTGACTCCCGACTGGGTCACGAAGACGTGAAGGTGCCCGTAGCCCGCAATATTGGGTCTCCCTTCGAGATCGCACGAGAGCTGGAAGTTGCTGACCGCGACCTTGAGATCGAACGTCTTCCCAACCCTCGCGCCGTTCCCCGGCGAAAGGATCGTGAGCGACGGCTTGCCGGATTCCGCCGGCGCGGGAAGCGGCTGTGGGCTCTGCGGCTGGTAGGTAAACGTCACCTCCGCCGGCATCGATGCGTTGTCGTGTGCGTCCGTCGCCAAGATGACGGCGAGTATGTGCTTTCCGGGCTGCAGCCCCTCACCCGAGATCGTGAACTGCTTCGAGCAATAGACGTTGGTCATGACCGCCATCGACGTGCCGTCGACCATGGCATGGATATGGCCGCGACCTGGAGCGCCGGGCTGGCCGACGTGCGTACACTCGACCGAGAAGTCCTTGGTTGCGACGGCGACGGGTATCTCGCTGGTCGCTACGTTCGAACCGGCAGCCGGCGCGAGGATCGTTATCGAGGGCACCGGCATAGTTGCTGCGAGGGCAGGGAGCGCCACGAAAGACAGGAGTACTATCGGCAGCCCCCTCGCTAGCATGTGCATGAGGGTACCTCCTTTCCCACTAGCCACTACGCACGCGACCTAGGATCGGATCACCCGGAGCGCCGCGGGCAGCTTCGCGTACAAGCACCTGGTAATCGGCCTTACAGCGGGACGCTCGCGAGGACGGTAACCTGGTCATCGTTCGCACTTCATCGTTGACACGGAGACCGATATCTATCATGAATGCACAACGGTACCAGGGCTCGCTCGGCATAGGCTATGCCGCGTTAGCCGGTCTCGTCGCGGGGCTCGTCATGGCAATGATCGCGATGATCGCCACGCTGACG
>SCQY01000257.1 GCA_004298665.1 bacterium
GCAACGTACCTGCCTGATGACCGTCGCTTGGCCTTCATCGTGCGCCGGCGCTATATCATGTGGCTCGTCATCGTCATCGGTATGCCGATCGCGCTCGCCTGGCTGCAGGTGCTCGTCTTCGGAATCAGTTCCGCGGCGGCGCCGGCCGCCGGCATCACCGTAGGGGCGCCGAACGGCATCCCACGCGGCTTTCCGGTATGGATTCGCTGGACCCACTTTGCGAATCTGCTGTTCATTTTTCTACTGATGCGCAGCGGGTTATCGATCCTCATGGATCACCCGCGGCTCTATTGGAACAACGGCAGTACGCCGGGAACGGAGTGGTTGCGCGTGACGCCGATCGAGGTCCCGAAGGACCGGATCTGGACGTCCAAGGACGACGCACGCTACATCTCGCCGCTGATCGCGTTGCCCGGCTATCGCCATACGATCGGAATGGCCCGGTCATGGCATTTCGTGACGGATTACGGCTTCGTCATCACGGGCGTCATCTATGTCGCCATGCTGTTCATCAGCGGCCAGTGGCCGCGCCTCGTTCCAACGTCGTGGGCTATCGTTCCATATGCCTGGGCCACATTCGTGCACTACGCGACCGTTCACTTGCCGGCCGAGCCGAACGGGTACTATGCATACAACGCGCTGCAGCAAATCGCATACTTCTCCGTGGTCTTCGCCATGGCGCCGCTTTCCATCGCGACAGGAATAGCTATGTCGCCGGCTGTCGATAGTGCCTTTCCCTGGTATCCACGCATCTTCGGCGGCCGCCAGAGCGCCCGCTCGATCCACTTCCTGCTGCTTTGCGGATATCTCGCCTTCGTGGTCGTGCACGTTACGCTCGTATTGTCGACGGGGGCGCAGCGCAACTTCAACCATATCGTATTGGGCACCGACGATACGCGGCCGCTGGGGTTGATCATCGGTTGCGTTGGCCTGGCGCTCGTCGTTGTCTCGTGGATCGGGGCGCATCTTGTTGCGTGGCGGTACCCGCGTGCGATTCAACGCTTGCACAAGGCGCTTCTCCTACCGCTCGAGCGTGCCATGAGATCCTCCACCCGGTTTGATCCGGCCGATCGCTACACGCGAAAGGACATCTCGCCGTACTTCTGGCCGAACGGAAAGATGCCGGAGTCCGCGGAATGGAAGGGTCTGGCACGCGACGACTTCCGCGGCTACCGGCTGCGTGTCTCCGGCCGAGTTCAGAATCCCGTCAGCCTGAGCCTGGAGGAGATGCGGGCACTCGGCTACGACCAGCACGTGTCGTTGCACCATTGCATTCAGGGGTGGAGCGGAATCGCCCAGTGGGGCGGGATCTCGATGGCGCGGCTGATCGAGCTCGTGAAGCCGCTGCCGGACGCACGTGTCGTCGAGTTCATCTCGTTCGGCGAAGGACTGTTCGGCGGAACCTATTACGATACGCAGCACCTTGAGGATGTCGTCAAGCCGGAGTGCCTGCTCGCATACGAGATGAACGACAAGCCTCTCGCACAGGTATACGGCGCACCAGTACGACTGCGCGTGGAGAATCAGCTCGGCTTCAAGATGGTCAAGTGGATTCGCGAGATTCGCTTCGTCGAAACGGCGCGGACGATCGGCGAAGGACAGGGCGGAACGAACGAAGACGAAGAATACTTCGATCCGTTGCCGTACATCTAGCACTCGTCGTCGCGCCTGCTAGCCGCCCCTCGAGCGAGCGGCCGTCATGCCGGCAGCCGGCCCCGCGCGACCGCGGATCGCCGCCGATAGATGATTCCGGGATAGGGCCTCGCACCGTGGGTACACGGCGAGCATGAGAGCCACATGGAAACCCCACGAAAAACATGGCAAGCTCACGATGCAGAGCGATTTGCCGGATTCGGTGTTCGCCTTTCCCAAGCAGCGCAAAGAACCTCTGACCGACGAGAAGCACACCCGCAACGCGGTCGCGCGCTTCGATCAGATTACCGACGTCTCGGAGGCCGATCGCGCCTTGGCATTCGCGAACATCAAGAAAGCGGCGCGTCATTACGGCATCGATCTGTCCGAGAGTTCATGGTCCGAGCTCGGCGTCAATCCGCAACCGCATCGCGCGGAGAGCGCTAAGCGGGGAGCTGCCACCCGCAAGCGGACCGGAGTCGCCAAGAAAGCTGCACAGAGGGGCGCGGCAACGCGCAAGCGCACCGGTGTCGCAAAAACGGCAGCCCGTAAGGCCGCAGCCACCCGGCGTAAGAAGACCACCCCGCGTAAAAAGAGCCGGCGATTACCGGCCTCCTCGAGCTCTTGAGGCCTCCCGCGATGCAGCCGCGCATGATGTCAACGCATCTCGTACAGCTCAATGTCGAGGTAACCGCAAGCGGTGCCTGTGAAGACGATGACGTGCGCGAGGTCGTCCGTCAAATGGTCTTGATGCTCACACCGATGTCGCTGGTACCGGCATCGGTCTCAGTCAACGTTACAGGCGCTTGCATAGACGGCAAGCTCATGGACCATTCTGAGAACGCTTAACGCATGTCGGCGGTTTTCACAGCTGGCGCTGGACGCTGAACAATGGATCAAGCGTTTGAGGCCGTTCATCACACTGGTAATAGCGTGGGCATGGCCAAGGATGAGTCACGCAAACCTACGGAATGGCAACGCATTGGTGCTGAGCTGCTGGGCACCTTCTTACTAACCTTCGTTGCGGCGGGCGCCGACATCGTCGAAAAGACGGGCGGGAACATCGGACACGTTGCGCGCTACGCGGCTCCGGCGCTGCTCGTCATGGCGATGATCTGGGCGCTCTCGGCAATTTCCGGGGCGCATATCAATCCCGCCGTGACGTTCGTTTTTTCACTGCGTGGATCATTTCCGGCGTTTCGCATTCCGAGTTATATCCTTGCGCAGCTCGTCGGTGCCGTGGGCGCGGCATTTCTGTTACGAGCACTTTTCGGCGGCGCGATCGGCGAGGGAATCACCAAACCGTCCCTCGGCTATACCGACGCGCAGGCTGTTGTCATTGAAATCATGCTGACGTTTATGCTCACCTTCACGATCATCGCAACCGGCGAAGAAGAAGCCGTTGTCGGGAAAAATAGTGCCCTTGCCGTCGCGGGCGTCATTGCGCTGAGCGGCTTCACCTTCAGTCCAATCTCGGGCGCGTCGACGAATCCTGCGCGATCGCTCGGCCCGATGATTGCCGCCGGTGAGCTCGGATGCGCGTGGATTTATCTTGTCGGGCCGCTCGTAGGCGGCGCCCTCGCGGCGGGCTGCACGTGGCTGCTCTTCGGACCACCGCGCAAAGGCGAAATCGACGCAGCGCACGGTAAGCACGCACATTAGGAAGCATCATGAACGGCGATCGGCGCAACCAGTGTGCTGCCAGATACCAGAGCGTACAT
>SCQY01000258.1 GCA_004298665.1 bacterium
CGGGAACGGCGCATCTTGGGCATGCTTCCGGACACCTGCGGTGACGAGGGGGACCTGCGCCTCGTTGCAAGCGGGCAGACGGTCGTCTCCCGATCGCTGCGCCAAGCGCCCGACGCGTGTCTGCGAAGGCTTGCCGGCTACGGCATCGGTTCCTTGATGGTTGCGCCCGTGCGCGTCGCGGACGATTGCTTGGGGGCGCTGGGCGTCTGGGCTCGGGAGGACCAGGCGTTCTCGGAGGTCGATCGAGCGCTTCTAGCGAGCATGGCGGGGGTGATGGCGTTGGCTCTGCGGTGCGCCTCGCTTGGACACACCGGCGGCTGCTCGCTGGCGTTACCCATGGCAAAAAGCCACTAGACAAAACTTTCTGCAAAATCGGCGAAAAAGTGTACGCTGCACCCCGGTGCAGGGAGAGAACGGTCTTCACCGGGTACGAGCAACGTTAGTCGTTTCGTTCGGCCGTGTCAGAAGTTGGTGGATGTCATGAATGCAGTAGATCCCTCCAAAGCCGTCAATATCGAAGATCTGCGGAGGCTGGCCCGGCGCCGTTTGCCCAATGTCGTCTTCGACTACCTCGACTGCGGCTCAGACGGCCAGTTCACGCTCCGCGAGAATCGTCGCGCGTTTGACGATATCATGTTTCGCCCGCGCCAAGCCGTCTCCGTCGGCGCGTGCGACTTGCGTACCAAGGTCCTCGGCCGCGAGATATCGTTTCCGGCAATGCTGGCTCCCGTCGGTTACCTTCGGCTGATGCACCCCGGCGGCTCCGTCGCCGCGGCACGCGCGGCCGGAGCGTTCGGCACCGGCGCCGCGCTCTCTACGATCTCCGGTCATACGCTCGAGAACTTTAGAGCGGCGACCACGGGGCCCGCGTGGTACCAGCTCTATCTGATCGGCGGAAGAGAAGCGGGAGAAGGCGCCATCGAGCGCGCGCGCCGCGCCGGATTCGATGCGTTGATCATCACCGTTGATACCGCGGTCTCCGGCATGCGCGAACGTGATCCCCGCAACGGGATGAAGCAGCTCTTGGGCAGCTCGACGTTGGCCAAAATCCCGTTCCTCGGACAGTTCTTCGCCCATCCGGGCTGGGTTTTTTCCCTGCTGCGAGACGGCGGGGTGCCCAAGCTGGCGAATGTCACGCTTCCGGGTCAGGGCCCGATGCCGTTGATGGATATCGGGGCGGCCCTCGCCGACACGGTCGTGACGTGGAACGATCTGCAGTGGATCCGCAAGGCCTGGTCCGGGCCGATCGTGGTCAAAGGCGTGCTCTCCGCGGAGGATGCGAAACGAGCGGTCGATGAAGGCGCGGCGGCGATCGTCGTCTCGAATCATGGTGCGCGCCAGCTCGACTACGTCCCAGCGAGCCTGCAGGTATTGCCGGAGATCGTGAAGGCCGTGCGCGGGCAGGTCGAAGTGATCATGGATAGCGGCATTCGCCGCGGTACCGATATCGTGAAAGCGCTCTGTCTGGGTGCCGAGGCGGTGCTGATCGGGCGCGCATACGCGTACGGACTGGCCGCCGGCGGGCAAGCGGGCGTCACGCGCGCGCTCACCATCCTGCGTGATGACGTGGAGCGTACGCTGCGGCTCCTGGGCTGCAAGTCGGTAGCCGATCTGGATCCGACATACATCGAGGCCGCATCGCGTTTCCCCGCGCGCAGCGAAGGAAGTGCGGCATTGACAGATAGATCCGCTCTTGCGGTCTGAGATAGCGCCTCCTAGACTAGCGATATGAACATCGAGCAGGCATTGTCGGCTGTCGAGCCAGCCACTGCATCCACGTCGGCGCCCGCCGAGCCGGCCGCCAAAGCCGCTG
Organism: bacterium; assembly: GCA_004298665.1. Lineage (GTDB taxonomy): Bacteria > Vulcanimicrobiota > Vulcanimicrobiia > Vulcanimicrobiales > SCRA01 > SCRA01. The sequence goes on from SCQY01000258.1 coordinate 1,814, forward strand.
ACAAGAAGAAGCGGAAGAGCGGAGGCTGAGGGAAACGTCGCCGGCGCTCGTAGCCGGGCCGAGTCAGTTTGGACTCGGATCGTTTCTCGCGCGGAGCACGCTTGTAGGGCGCGGGAACGGGGTACGCTAAGGGGTACTAACCTGTCTCCCTGGGGTTTCTCCTCTCCATTGAAAGGAGGCCGCATCGATGAGACCAATCAAGCGTTCCCACGTCCTTGCAGGCGGGGCTGGGTTGCTGGCCGGCGCTGTCGTGCCGCGCACGTTCGCCCTCGCCGCTGAACCAATTGTCCTGGGATGGGTAGGCCCGCTTTCGCCTCCCGGCAGCTACGCCGCCGGCCAGGAGATGAAGTGGGCGGCGCAATTAGCGATCGACGAAGTCAATGCCAAAGGCGGGGTCCTCGGGCGCCCGCTCAAAGTACTCTACGAAGACACGAAAGGGACACCGGACCAAGGCACCGCTGCGATGCAGCTGTTGGCAACGCAGAAGGTGGCCGCCGTGTTCGGCGAGTTCCACAGTTCCGTGGCCTTGGCCGAGTCCCAAGTGGCCCACAAGTACGGCATTCCGTTCCTCGGCACCGACGTGTGGACGGACAAACTCACGGCACAGGGGTTCCCGGAGTTCTTCCGCGTCTGCCCATCGAACTCGCTGATCTATACGATGGTCGGCAAATGGGCGACCGCCGCCGGCTTCAAGAACGCCGCCATCATGCAGGAGGCGACGGACTACGGGCAGGGCGCCGTGCAGGTGCTCAGCGATATCTTCAAGCAGCACGACATCAAGACCAACGTCATCACCGTCGAGCTGAGCCAGCAGGAAGTCACGCCGGAGATCCTGCGGCTCATGAACACCAGCCCGCGTCCGGACATCTTCATGGCCATCGTATCCGGAGCGTCCGCGTACAACATCGTCCGCGAAGCCTGCAACTCGAACTTCGCTCCCACGGCGCAGACGGCACTCTACAACGGGGGCGGCCCGGCGTTGGAGAAAGAGCTGTGGGAGAACGACGGCAAGTGTGCCGTCAATTTGATCTGCGAGAACGTGGCGCTGCCCAAGACGAAGTTGAACTCGATTGCTAAGCGCTTCGTCGCCACGTTCCAGAAGCAGTTCAAGCGTCCGCCGACGGGAACGGCGATGGAGTCGTACGACTGCGTGGGGGTGTTGAGCGCGGCGATCGCGCAAGCCAAGTCGACCGATCATAAGGCCATCATCTCGGCCATGGAGCGCCTGAAGTATACCGGATCGCGAGGAACCTATGCGTTCTCGACGAGTCACGAGCCGGCATGGGCATTCCATCAGTTCATGACCGCCCCGGTGATGCTGATCCAATATGACAAGCTGAACCAGAGCCCGGATGATGCGCCGATTCTCTATCCGCGCGACTGGGCGACGGTCGACTACCTCTTCGCCAAACCCACCGCATAGCGGCAACGGGGCGCAATGTTCGAGTACTTCCTGCTCCAGGTTTTGAACGGCCTGGTGACCGGGCTGATCTATGCCCTGATCGCAGCGGGGCTCACGATCATCTTCTCCGTGCTCAAGATCGTGAACTTCGGGCATGGTGCCCTCTACATGCTGGGCGGGTATGCCGGATACTACGCGATCCAACTCCTGGGCGTCCCGCCCATCCCCGCCGTGTTCGTGGCCATGGCCCTCACCTTCGTCGTCGGCGTCATCTTCGAGCGCGTGATGCTGACGCCGTTGTATAGCCAGAAGGTCGACCGCAAAGACGAGTACGCCATCATCGTGACGTTTGCGCTCTTCATGGTTTTGGAGAACGCAGCGATCGTCGCCTTTGGCCCGTTCAACAAGCGCCCGCCTTCCTTCGCGGAGGGGGCGGTGCACATCGGCTTGCTGACGGTCACCTACGACCGGCTGGTGGCGGCGGGCTTCGCCGCCTTGCTGTTGATCGGGCTCTCGCTCTTCATGCAGCGTACCTCGGTCGGCCAAGCGCTCGATGCCGTGAGCCAGAGCCGGGACGCCGCAGCGATCATCGGCATCGACGCCAAGCGCATGTTCGCCGTCGCGTTCGGTCTGGGTGCTGCGCTGGCCGGCGGCGCCGGTGCGCTGATCGCCCCGATCTTCTCGCTCTCGCCCACGATGGGCGATCTTCCCTCCGTGCAAGCCTACGTGATCGTCGTCTTAGGCGGCATGGGCTCCGTGCCGGGCAGCATCATCGGCGGTATTCTGTTGGGCATCGTCGAGGGGCTGGGCGTGGGCTTCTACCCGGACGCCAACCGCGCGCTTGCGTACAGCAACGCCTTCGGTGCCTTGCTGCTCATCATCACGCTGCTGGTGCGGCCGACCGGGCTCTTCGGCCGCGCGCATCTGCGGATGGAGTAAGCATGCCGCGCTCGCCGCTGCAGATCTGGTGGCTCGTTCCCATCGTGGCGGCGCTTGCGCTGCCGCCGCTGCTGAACGGCTACTGGCTGCACGTGCTCTCCGTCTCGTGGTACTACGCCATCCTGGCGGCAAGCTGGGCGCTCCTGGCCGGGTACGCTGGACAGTTCTCGTTTGCGCACATGGCCTTTGCGGCGATCGGCGGCTACGCCTCGGGCCTGCTCGCGGTGGACCTTCACCTCCCCGTGCCGCTGGGGATTCTCTGCGGCATCGCGGCGGCGGGGATCGTCGGGGCGGCGATCGGCTGGCTCTGTCTGCGCATGCGCGGCCCCTACCTTTCGCTCTTCACGCTGGCCTTTGCGTTGATCTTTCAACTCATGCTGATCGCGGAATACCAGTTCACGCGCGGCAGCCTGGGCCTCTCCGTGCCGGAAATCTTCGCCGGACGTTCGGATACCCCGTATTACTATACGGGCTTCGTCTTGCTGCTGGTGAGTTTGAGCGCGATGAGCTTCCTGCTGCGCTCGCGCGTGGGCATCTTTCTGCGCGCCTTGCGCGAGGATGAGGATGCCGCCGAGGCTTGCGGCATCGACACCGCGCTCTACAAGATCCTCATCTTTACCGTCACCAGCGCTATCGCGGGCCTTGCCGGCGGTTTCTACGGCCACTTCGTCGGGATTCTGACACCGAATCTCGTGACCATTCCCGAGATGGGGCTAGTGGTCGCGATGGCCGTGGTGGGCGGTGTAGAGAGTCTGCCCGGGGCGGTGGTGGGCGCGGTCTTCGTCTACGTGCTCTCCGAAGTGCTGCGCGACACCGGTCAGATGCGCTTTGTGGTTTTAGGGCTGCTCATCATGCTCACCCAGCGCTATGCGCAGAATGGTCTGTGGACGCTAGCGCTTGGACGCGGCGGCCGGTTCTGGCGGCGGCCGCCGCCGCGCGCCGTCGCGCCGGAGGCAGCCGCCCCCGCCGTCGAGCGGGAGACAAACGTTGGCTAGTCAGCTTGCCGCTCCCACGGCGCTGGTGGACGCGCGCGCATTGATCAAGCGTTTCGGCGGCATCCGGGCCGTCGACGGCATCTCGCTAGCGGTGCAGCCCGGGGAGCTGGTGGGCCTGATCGGCCCCAACGGATCGGGCAAGACGACGCTGATCAACCTCATGAGCGGTGCGCTGGTCCCGGACGGCGGAACGATCCGCGTCGGCGGCGTCGTGATGAACGGCAAGGCGGCGCACGTCTTCGCGGGCCACGGCGTGGCCCGAACCTTCCAAATCCCGCGGCTTTTTCGCCGTATGACCGTGCTCGAGAACTTGCTGGCTCCCGCCCTGACGCGCAAGTCCGCTCATGGACACGGCACGATCGCGCTGCGTGCGGCCGAGGTGCTGACGTTCTTGCGCCTAAGTCACCTCGCGCACGGTGAGGCGCGCGCGCTCTCCGGCGGGCAGCAGAAGCTGCTGGAGCTGGGGCGCGCGATGATGCTCGAACCGCGCGTCTTTCTGCTCGATGAGCCCTTTGCCGGCGTGCATCCCAAGCTGCTAGGCGAACTGGTTGAGCGCATCGCCGAACTGAGCCGCCGCGGTTATACGATCGTGCTGGTCGATCACAATCTCGACGCGGTGCGGGGCGTGGTGCGGCGCCTGGTCGTCATGGCGCGCGGGCGGCAGATTGCCGACGGTGCGCCGGATGAGGTGCTGCGTAGCCCCGATGTCATCGACGCGTACACGGGAGCCTGAGGTGCGATGAGCGAGGCGATCCTCGAGGCACGGGACTTGGTGGCGGGGTACGTCGAGGATATCCTGATCCTCAACGGGATCTCGGTGAAGGCGTGGCCGGGAACGATCGCCTGCGTGCTAGGCCCGAACGGAACCGGCAAGTCGACGCTGTTGAAGACGATCTTCGGCTTCCTGCGCCCCATCCGCGGCAGCGTAACGTATCGAGGCCGCGAGATCACCGGGGTGGCACCGCGCACGATGCTCGGGCACGGCATCTGCTATCTCCCGCAGAGCCCTAGCATCTTTCCGTTCCACTCGGTGGCGGTCAACTTGCGCCTGGGCCTGTGGAGCAGCGGGCTGAGCCGCAATCAGATCGCCGAGCGCGTCGAGCGCGCGTACGTGCAGTTCCCCCTGCTGGGCGAGAAGCGGCGCCAGCCGGCGGGCCAGCTCTCCGGCGGCCAGCAGCGGCAGTTGGAGATGGCGCGCAGCCTGCTGGCCGATCCGGACGTCTACTTGATCGACGAGCCGACCGCCGGCGTCGATCCCAAGACCAGCGCCGAGATCTACCGGCGCATTCGAGCGCTCGCACGCGAGTACGGCAAGGCGATTCTCCTGGTCGATCAGGATATCCGGCGCGCGCTGGAGATTGCGGACTACGTGTATGTCGTACGCACGGGTACGATTTTGGAGGAGGGAAGCCGGGCGGACTTCGGCGGCGACACGCAGGCACTCGTTGCGCGCTGGCTGCATGCCGGCAGCGAGCCGGCGTCAACTGCGGAGGCGGACGCGGACGCATCATCGACCTCGTGATCTCACGCGCGCGTTCTTCGGGTCTTCACCTCGGCTGCACAGAGCACGGGTACACTGTGAGTGGTCGCGAAGACAGAGGAATGGATATGAACGACACACCACGCTACCAGCCGCTGAGTCCCCCAGGGCTCGCCGCCGCGTTTGCGGCTTTGGCCGTGCTGGCCTCGCTCTCGATGGGCATGCCCTTCATGTTCGGCATAGGCTCGATGATGGGAGGCCCGTACGGTGGGCCAGGATACGGACACATGAGCTGGGGCTTAGGCTTTGGGCTATTCGGATTGATCTGGTTCGTCGGGATCGCAGCGCTGGGCGGCGCGATCGTGGCCTGGGTCTACAATGCGGTGATTGCCACGCGAACAACGCATCCAGCGGATTCGACGGGCAGGCCGATCCCGCCAACGGCCACGCATACCTAACCGAAGCGCGGCGCTCGCCGCTCGCTGAAGGCTTGGATTCCCTCCCGCCCGTTCGGCGCAGCGGCGAGTGCCGCGATGCTGGCCTGCTCCAGGCGCAGTTGGCTCTCGAGCGTGCCGTGGGTACTCGCGAGCATCAATCGCTTGGTCGCGCCGTATGCGGCAGTGGGGCCGGAGACGAAGCGCTGTGCAAGGCTGGCGGCCTCCGGTAGCAGAGCCTCGTCATCCGTCACCTGCGTGACAATTCCCAGCCTGCAGGCCTCCTCCGCCGAAAGCACGCGGTTGGTCAGCATCAGCTCGAGTGCGCGCCCGTGTCCCACGAGTCGCGGCAAGGTGAAGGTCCCGCCGCCATCCGGCGAGAGCCCTAGCGCCGTGTATGCCATCGTGAAGCGTGCGGAGCGCGCGGCTAGGACGATGTCGCAGGCACAGGCCAAGGACATCCCAGCGCCCGCTGCCATGCCTTGGACGGCGGCGATCACCGGTGGAGACATGCTCGTGAAATGCTCGATGGCGCCGTGGAGGAAGGCGGTGACCTCCGTCAGATGGCGCGGCAGGTCATCGCCCCTGGCGGCAAAGTCCTTCAGGTTGCCTCCACCGCAGAACATCGTACCTTCCGCCGTGATGATCACGGTTCTGATGCTCGAGTCGGACTCGCACGATAACGCTGCGCCGTAGAGCTCTTGGGCGAGTGTCAGGTCAACGGCGTTCGCGGAGCTGGGGCGATTTAGCGTGATCGTGGCCACGCCGCCATGAATCTCGAAACGGAGTGCGGTGTAGCCCATGTGGAGCTCCTCTATTCTGACCAGAGTACGTCGACGATGGCGGCGCCGCCGCTGCCCTCGCGCAGTATGACGGGGTTGAACTCGAGCACGCGGAGACGCTCGCTCAACGTCTGAGCTAGGTGAGCCGTACGCAACGCCGTTTCGATCAGCGCTTCGACGTCCGCGGGCCTCTGGCCGCGCGCGCCTCGCCACATCGCGTAACCGCGCAGGGAGCGCAACGCGCGCTCGATCTCCTCGCGGGACGTTGGGAGCGGGACGACGACGGCGTCCTGCCACACTTCGGCGAAGAGGCCCCCCATTCCCAAAACGAGCACGGGGCCGAACTGGGGATCCCGTTTGATCGCGACCAGCGCCTCTCCCACGCCCTTCACCAGCTCTTGGACCGCCACGCCTTCGACGTGGGCTCGTGGATCCGTGTCTCGAGCCCTTGCGAGCAGCTCGATGCACGCGTGCCTCACGGCCTCGGGCGACCCGAGGGGAGCCCGCACGAGACCAGCATCGCTCTTGTGCGGGATGTTGGGCGACACGATCTTCGCCACGACGGGGAATCCGATACGCCGTGCGGCTGCCGCGCCTTCGTCCGCGCTCTGGACGATCTCCTCGCGGCACAAGGGAAGCCCTGCGGCACGCAGCGTGCAACGCAGCGTGACCTCCGAATGAATAGCGGCGCCGGTACCGTCGGGCATGGATACGCCGTCTGCTGCCTCGTGCGGTAGCGCGGCCCGCAGAAAGCCATGGAGTTTCGAGAGCGCCCGAACGGCGCGAACCGGATCGTCGAATAGCGGGACGTTGTGGGCGGCTAGGATCTCCGCGGCTTGCGCAATCATGGCCGCGGGCGCAGTCCACGCAACAGCGATGAGTTTCTCCGTCGACGTCCGCGCGCGAGCAAGCGCGCGAGCGACCTGGAGCCCCTGCTCCCCGGTCACCATCGTCACGAGCACGAGCAGTCCGCCGACCTCGTCGTCTGAGAGCAGCGCCGCCAGCGCCTTTTCCATGAGATCCGGCTCGTTGATGATCTGCCCCGTGACGTCGATGGGATTCTCCGCGCGCCCGAAGCGGGGGACGATGTTCCGGATCTCGTCCTGCGCGTATGGACCGAACGACGCGAGGCGAATGCCCGCCCGTGCGCATTCGTCCGCCGCGAGAACGCTGGCCCCTCCCGATGTCGAGGCAATAGCCAGAGGCTGCGGATCGCGAGCACGTTCTCCGAAAAGCGCTTGCCGTTCGAAGAGATGCAGGCAGTCGCAGGCTTCCGCGATCGTGTCAACGCGGCACACCCCCAGATTCCGGCAGATCGCCGCGAACACCGCTTCGTCGTTCGCGAGCGCGCCGGTGTGCGAGCGGGCGGCGCTCTGCCCTCCACCGGAGTTCCCCCCTTTGAGCAAGACGATAGGCTTCCCCGCGCTGCGCGCTCGTGCCGCCATCGCTCGAAAGCAAGATCCGTCGCGTACGGTCTCGAGATACATGAGCAATGCCGCGACATCGTCGCGTGCGAGAAGCGC
>SCQY01000019.1 GCA_004298665.1 bacterium
CTGCTGCTCAACGTCGACCGCAATAAAGCCAAGGCCGTCGGGGTCTCGCTCTCCGATCTCTTCGGCACGCTGCAAGCAAATCTCGGGTCCGTCTACGTCAACGACTTCAACTACCTCGATCGCTCCTACCGCGTCTACGTCCAAGCCGACGTGCCGTATCGCGACCGCATCGCTTCACTGGGCGACCTCTACGTCCGCTCGAAGACGGGGGGCGTAGCCCCCGTGACGGAGTTCGTGAGCCCCACGATCGAGAAGGGCGCGCCGATCATCAACCACTACAACCTCTATCGCTCGGTCGAGATCAACGGTCAGCCCGCGCCCGGCAAAGGCTCCGGACAGGCGATCTCCGCGATGGAGCGGCTGGCGCAGCATATCAATCCGCCGGGCGTTTCGTTCGAGTGGTCGGGCCTCTCGCTCGATGAGATTGAGGCGGGATTCCTGACGATGCTGATCTTCGCACTGGGCATCCTCTTCACGTTCCTCGTGCTGGCGGCGCAGTACGAAAGCTTTGCGGATCCGCTGATCGTGCTGCTCTCCGTGCCCGCCGCGCTGCTGGGCGCCCTGCTGCTGCTGGACATGCGCCACATTCCCAGCGATGCCTACGCGCAGGTCGGCTACGTGATGCTGATCGGCCTGGCCAGCAAGAACGCCATTCTGATCGTCGAGTTCGCCAACGAGCAGATGCGCGATGGTGCCGATATCGTGACGGCGGCATCGCGTGCCGCCCAGACGCGGCTGCGGCCGATCCTCATGACCTCGATCGCCTTCGTGGTGGCGGTGCTGCCGCTGGTCTTCGCCAGCGGAGCCGGCGCCAACGCGCGCCACTCGCTGGGTACGGTGGTTTGCGGCGGCATGATCTTGGCCACGTTCCTCAACCTTGCGATCACGCCGGTCATCTACGTGGTCATCAAATCGGCCGCACGGCGCGGCCGCCGGCTCTTCGGCCGAGGCGGCGACGGCCACGCGGTTGCGGTGGAGGAAGAGCCCATACCGGTGGGCGAGGGGCATATGTAAGTTAGCGTGGAGGGGTCACATGACGAGACGGAGGCTGCTCGTGCTGTGGGGACTGCTCGCGCTTGCCTTCGCCCCGCTGGCTTCAGGCGCGCAAGGGGAGAGCGGAACGATCGAGGTCGTCGTGACCGATGCCTCCGGGAAGAACGCCGTCGCCGGCGCGCGCGTGATCCTCGACGGCCCGTTCATCGCGCAGGAGGTCACCGGCTCCGACGGGCGCGTTGCCTTCGAGGCGGCACCGTCCGGTATCTATCGTGCGCGCGTGCTCCGGGAAGGCTACGCCGGCGCCACCACGGAGCCGTTCGACGTGCTCCCCGAGCGCGTGGTCAGCGTTGTCGTGCACCTCTCGCGCGAAGAGCATCTGCTGGTGATTGCCAGCATCACCGTACGTCCTCTGCAGTCGTTGGGCGAGGCCAGCGTGGGAGAGGAGAGCTCGGCCCGCAAGCTCTCCGCGGGCCTCGGCGGTGCGCTGGGTAAGCTCGGCGGTGTCTTGGTCACCAGCGGGGACGATGCGCAGGGACCCACGGAGACGATCTGGCTGGAGGGCCACGATCCCACGCAGACCGCGCTCAGCCTCGACGGCATTCCCCTGAATGCCCCGGGTCAGGCGCTCGACCTGCGCGCACTCAACCCAGACCTCTTCGCCTCGGCCTCCATCAGTCACGCCCCGACGGCGACGGCGCTTGGCGGCAGCATCGACTTCCGTACGCTCGAGCCGACGCTGCGCACGCAGGTGCAGACGGCCAGCGGGATCGATTCCAACGATGGGTCGTACAGCACGTTTTCCAGCCAGGGCTCGGCGGGGCGCCTGGGCTTCGCCGCCGTGCACACGGTCCGCGGCTACGAGCGCCCGCTCGCGGGGCTGCCGTTCGGCGATACCAGCGGCCTCACGTACGTGCACGGCGGATCCTACACCACCGGCGGCGATCTCCTCAAGCTGCGTCTGCGCCTGGGCGCCTCGCAGACCATCACCGCCACGGGACTCTCCTCTCGCTACGACGAGGACGCGCTCTGCTCGCTCTTCACCGGGCCGTTGCCGTGCGGATACGGACCAGGTAATCGATCGAGCGGCCACTTCGGCTCGGCCTCGCTAACCGATACGTTGCTGCTGGGAAGCGTCGGCCTGAAGGTCGCCGTGTTCCGCACCGCCAGCCGCGGCGATCAAGACTTCTCGCATCGCTACGTGGGCGGCGTGCTCAGTCCGCTGAGCAACGCCTCGCTCGTGCAGACGCAGGGTGCCGATCTCGAGGCGGAGTTTCCGGGCACGCGCCGCCACACGCTGACGTTATCGGGCACCGCCACGCGCACGGAGGCGTCGCAACTGCAGAGCGGCCCGGCCTCGACACCGCTCTCCCCGTCGGTGCGGACATCGTACGCGTGGATGACGCTGACGGACACCGTGCGCGCGAATCCTCGTCTACGCCTCTCGTTCCACGGCGGCGCCGCACGCGCCACGCCGGGCGGCGGCTCGCTGACGGCGGGCATGAGCGCGGGCGTTCGCGCGGGCGCCAACAATGCCGTCCTCGCCTCGTTTGACCTCAACGGCATCGCCCCGGAGCCGGTCGGGCCGCGCATCCTCAGCGATCCCACGGCGCTGAGATTCTCGTGCTCCGCCGGGCTGGCATTCGGCGAGGGCCCCGGCGATGCGCCGGGCTCCAGCAGCTCGTCATCCGCGCGGCTGGTCTTCGAGCACCGCGCTGCGCAGGGACTCTTCGAAGGCGTGCTCTACCGGCAAGAGCAGCACGGCGCGCTCATTCAGGCGCCGGTGAACGGCGCGGCGCTCCCCGCCGGCTACTTTCCACCCGGCTATTTCCAGGCCGCGAGCGCGACGTTCGCGTCGCCGGGCGGCTGCGGTAGCGCGACGGCGCTCGGTCCCGCCAACGTCTACGTTGTGGTTCCCATCGCCGGGACGCGGCGCATCTACGAGGGTCTGCGCCTCTCGGCTCTGCGCAGCGTGGGGCGGCATGTGACACTGGGCGGTTATGCAGCGGTCGAAGTGGCGAAGGTGCTCTCCGACGATCCACGACTCACCGCCCAGAGTTCACCCGTGATCTCGGGGAGTCAGCTGCCCAACGTGCCGTTGCACCACGCGGGGCTCATCTTCGACTACCGCGCGCCGCGCCTGCCGATCGAAGTGCTCGCCGACGCGCAGTACACCTCGGCGAACAATCCCGCCAACCTTCCCGCATATGTGACGTTCGACGTCGCGGCCAGCATCGCAACACCGCGTGCCACACTCACCGCGTTCATCGGCAATCTCTTCGACGTCTATGCCGGCCGCTTCGCTACGCCCACCGGCGCAGTGCCGTTAGCGACGGCCGGCGGACGGCTATTGCCGTCGATTGCCTTTCCGCTTCAGCCGCGTACGCTCGGGGCGACCCTGAGGTTCAAGCTCGGTAAGGGCGTGAGTGGACCCGCGGAGCCCGGTCCAGTCGGGCTCATCCAGCCGTTGCCGCATACGCCGCCGCTTCAGCCGCTACTGGTGGATCAGACGCGCTCGATCTGCGGGCCGGCCGACGCCAGAGTTGCGCAGGCGACGACGGAGGGGTTGCGCGCCTATGCTGCGGCATTGGAACGCGCGAAGTCGGGCACGGGCTATCCCGGCCAAGCGCCGGCGGAGATGCCCGCGGTGCCGGGGATCGCTCCCGTCTACCATCGGCTCGCGAACTCGTATGCGCTCACGCTGCGTGCCGTCGACATCGAGGCGGCGCAGGCGCTCTTCCGTTGCGTGCCGCTGCACGTCGGCACCGAAGGTGAGGCACGGGCGCTGGGGCTCTACGTGCCGGAGGCCACCGCCTTCGCGCGCTTCACGCTGGTCTTCTCGCCGCTGGCGGGGATCTACGTGGTCCGGCCTCCAGAGGGAGGGGGCCGCGAAGCCTTCCGTCTCTACCGGCTGCCAACCGCCGCTCCCAAGGCGCCGCTTGCCGTCGAGAGCCGCGCCGAGTGTACCGCGGAGCTGCGCGCGGCGGCCGTGCAACTGCTCCCGGCGTTGGAGCGCTACGTCGCGGCATTCGACCCCCAACGGCCGCCCCCGGCTCAGCCTGAGGGGTGGCGAGTGACGCCGCATGCGGCGGCCGCGGGATGGTGGCTCGCCGTCGTGCCGGAGAATTTCTCCAACCTGCCCGCGGTGTTGAACTGCGGTCACGTCGCCGTCGCCGCGGAAGATGAGCTTCGTGCACGCGGATACGACGGCGTTGCCGCGCCCTCGCTGAACTTCGCGCCGCCGGTGGGCCTCTATCTCGTTCGCCCAGAGCGCTGAGCGAACCGGCGCGAGGGGCGGCTGCATTCGCGCGGAAGCACAGCATATGACCGACGCCGGAGTTGTCGACTACGGCTTGCTGGAGCGGCAAGTCGCCTCGCTGTTCGAGAACGAGCGCGATCTCATCGCGAACGCCGCGAATTTTGCCGCGTTCCTCTTTCACGAGCTTCCGACCGTGAACTGGGCGGGATTCTACTTTCCCGACGGTGACGATCTCGTGCTCGGCCCCTTCGGCGGCAAGCCCGCCTGCGTGCGTCTGCCTGCGGGGCGCGGAGTCTGCGGTGCCGCCTTCACCTCGGGAGAGACGGTGGTCGTCGATGACGTCAATGCCTTCGCCGATCACATCGCCTGCGATGCCGCCTCGCGCTCGGAGATCGTCGTTCCGCTCATCGTTGGCGGTGTGCCCGCCGGCGTCTTCGACGTCGACAGCCCCGTCACGTCACGCTTCACGGAGCGCGACCGGCAAGGGCTGGAACGTGTGGTGGCGCGCTTCGTCGAGCT
>SCQY01000259.1 GCA_004298665.1 bacterium
GCGCACAGCTCGCGCGCGATCGGCACGCCGTCGGCAACCGTTTCCAAGCCCTCGCCGAATGCGTCGATGAACGTCGCCATCCAGCGCTCCGCACCCTCGGCAACGCCGTCGCTCGAAGGGAGCACGTCCTGCAGGTCCGCGACGCGCAACGCAGCTTCGAGCAGATGCTCGAGCTCGGCGCGCGGCAGGCGCTGAAGGTAGTGCCGATTCATCCAACGCAGGCGCCGCTCGTCGAAGATGGCCGGAGCATGATGAATACGCTCCAGGCTGAAGGCCGCCGCCAACTCCTCGAAGGTGAAGATCTCGCCTCCACCTTCCGGCGACCAGCCTAGGAACGCAAGGTAGTTCACCAACGCCTTGGGGAGAAAGCCCTGCTCGCGAAACTCGCCCACGCCCACCGTCTGGTGGCGCTTCGAGAGCTTCTGATGCTCCGCATTGAGGATCAGCGGAACGTGAGCGTAGCGCGGCGGGTGCAGACCCAGCGCCGCGAGGACCATCAACTGCGCCGGCGTGTTGGGCAAGTGCTCGTCGGCCCGCATCACGAGCGTGATATCCATGGTGGCGTCGTCGACGGCAGCGGCGAGATTGTAGGTGGGCCAGCCGTTGGACTTGAGGATCACGAAGTCGCCCAGATGATGGTGATCGAAGCGCACGTCACCATGAACGAGATCATGCACCACCGTTTCCCCGGGTTCGACGGCAAAGCGCACCACGGAGGGACGCCCCTCCCGTTCGAACGCCTGCCTCTGCACCTCGTCCAGCGCGCGGCAGCGGCCGCCGTAACGCGGCGCCTTGATGCCCGCGGCGAGCTGAGCGCGGCGCTCCGTCTCCAGCTCCTCGGGCGTACAGTAGCAGCGGTAGGCGCGGCCAAGTGCCGTCAAGCGCGCCGCAACGTCGGCGTAGATGGGCAGCCGCTCCGATTGCCGGTAGGGGCCGTATGCTCCGCCCCCCAGAGGGCCCTCATCGAACGTCAGCCCCAGCCACGCTAGATCGGCGAGCAGCCCCTCTTCGCTCCCTGGAACGCTGCGCGTTTCGTCGGTGTCCTCGAAGCGCAGCACCGTGGTTCCACCCAAGCGCCGGGCCAGCAAGACGTTGAACAGTGCCGTGCGCGCGCCGCCGACGTGCAGGCTGCCCGTCGGCGACGGGGCAAAGCGCATGCGCAGCGGCGAGATCGACTCGATCATCGCTCCAACAAGGCAATGGCGCGCGCGCTCATTCCCTTCTCCTCGCCTTCGAAGCCCAGCCCCTCGGGCGACTTGACCTTCACGCTCACTGCCATCACGGGAACGAAGAGCGCCCGCGCGAGATTCTCGCGCATCGCCTCCACGAACGTTCCCAGGCGCGGACGTTGCGCCACCACAACGGCGTCCACGTTGGCGAGGTCCCAGCCAACCTCGCGCACGGCGCCGGCACACTCCGCCAGCATGTGCAGAGAATCCGCATCTCTCCACTGCGGGTCACTCGCCGGGAAGCGCCCGCCGAGATCGCCGAGTGCGGCGGCGCCGAGGATGGCGTCGGCAACGGCATGGACCAAGACGTCGGCATCAGAGTGACCTTGCAGGCCGAGCTCGTGGGCGATCCGCACTCCGCCGAGAATCAGCGCGCGTCCCGCTACCAACGGGTGGACATCGTAGCCGTAGCCAACGCGACTGCTGCTCATCTCATCGATGGCCATGGGCATTCGCCAATCTCTCGACGACGTCGAGGTCTGTGGGATGGGTGACTTTGGGGTTGGGCGACTGCGCCGCGACAACCACCGCCTCGATGCCGATGCGCTCGGCTAACGCCGCGTCATCCGTCTGCACGACGCCGTCGTGAGCCGCTGCCTCGTGTGCGGCGCGCAAATCGCCGGCCATAAACGCTTGTGGTGTCGACGCGGCCCACAACTCGCTGCGTGGCAGCGTCTCGATGATGCGCCCGCGCTCGTCGACGCGCTTCATCGTGTCGACGGCGGGCGAAGCCAGCACGGCGGCGCGCCCCGCCCGTACCGCTTGCAGCGTGGCGCGCACGTCGGCGACGCTCACCAGCGGACGCGCGCCATCGTGCACGAAGATGCCCTCGCACTCCGCGGGAACGGCAGCGAGTCCGCGAGCCACGCTCGCTTGACGCGTCTGACCACCGGGAACCACTGCCGCCAGCTTTCCCGCAGCGACGGGCTGCAGCAGCTCCGCCATACGCTCGCGCTCGTCGGCCTCGCACGCCACCACGATGGCGGCCACCTCCTCCATTGAGGCGAAGGTCGCCACGCTCCATGCCACCAGCGGCCGCCCCAGCAGCTCCGCGAGCTGCTTGCGGCGCCCGAAGCGCCGCCCTTGCCCCGCCGCCGTGACGAGCGCGCACCATCGCACGCCTATCGCTTCGGCCTCGCAAAGATCATCCGGCCGGCTACCGTCTGCAAGACGCTGGTGACTTGCACATCGACGTGCTCGCCGATCAGCCGCTTGCCGTTCTCCACCACGATCATCGTGCCGTCATCCAAATAGCCGACGCCCTGATTCTGCTCTTTGCCGTCACGGATGATGCTGACGTTGAGCTCTTCGCCGGGGAGCACGACCGGCTTGACGGCATTGGTCAGCTCGTTGATGTTGAGCACGCTCACGCCTTCGAGCTGGGCGACGCGATTGAGGTTGTAGTCATTGGTGAGCAGCTTCCCTTTCCTGTCGCGTGCAAGACGCACGAGCTTGGCGTCGACTTCGTGGATGTCAGCGTAGTCGGACTCGGCGATCTCCAGGTCCATGCTCTCTTGAAGCGTTGAGAGCACTTCCAAGCCGCGGCGCCCACGCGTGCGCTTGAGCGAATCCAGGGAATCGGCGATCATCTGCAGCTCGCGCAGCACGAATCGCGGCACCACCAGCGGCCCGTCGAGGAAGCCGGTCTTGGCGATGTCGACGACGCGTCCGTCGATGATCACCGAGGTATCGACGATCTTAGGGATGGCGCGCGGCCCCGCGGCGGGCGCCGCTGCGCCGGTACGAGCCAGCCATCCCAGGCGCTGCTTGACGCCGACGCGCACGCCTAGGTAGACGCAGAAGACGCTGACGATCAAGTAGAGCGCGAGGCCGATGTAGGTCCCCGCGGCACCCGCCACCGAGAACCACTCCAGCAGCACGAGACGGATGAGGAAGGCGATCAGCAAGCCGACAATCAGGCCGATTGCTCCGCCCACGATCTCCGGCGGCGACATGCGCTCGATCGAGCTCTCCGCCTCTGTGAGCTCGCGTTCGAAGAGCTGCTCCACCGACGGCGCGATCAAGACACCGAGCGCCGCGCCGATGACGGGGGTCACGAACAGGAAGGTAAACTGCCAGTACTCTCCCGCAACGTGCTGAGAGAGCAAGTGTAAGTAAGCCTCACGCCCCAAGAGGAACCCTGTGGCAGCGAGAATGATGGCGAAGATCAGGCGTAGCACGGTCACAACCCTACGGCCGGCCCTCGGTCCCCGCGCCCGCCGTAATGAACTCCGCGCATACGTCATTGGCGAGGAAGCGGCCGCGCGGCGTCAGGGCGATCCGCCGTTCCGAGGTGACGATGAGGCCCGCGGCAGCCAGCCGACCGATCGCGGACCGGTATGAAGACAGAATGTCGACGCTGTAACGTTGATTGAACGGCTCGACCTCCACCCCCTCCGCCGTCCGCAAGAGAAGCATGATCGCTTCGCCGGCAGCGGCATCTCCGCGCAGGTGCTCGCGTTCCCGCGGAACGTCCGCGCCGGCCTCGATCGCGGCGCAGTAGGCTTCCAGCGACTTCGTAGC
>SCQY01000260.1 GCA_004298665.1 bacterium
CGAGACGGGCTCGTTCGAGTACGTCAGTACCGGCGGCTATTACCACTCACTGCCCAGCGACCCGCTGCGTATGTTCATCGACACGGTGGCCGAAGTGCAGCGTGCGATGGGCTTCCAGAATGAGAAGGACCATCCCGAGGTCGCGCCTTCGCAGTTCGAGATCAACTATGGCTACGGCGAGGTCGTTGCCGGCGCCGATCGGATCCAGCTCTACAAGCTGATCTGCCGCCAGGTGGCGACGAAGCTCGGCATGACTGTGAGTTTCTTGCCAAAGCCCGTGGTGGGCGTGAACGGCAGCGGCATGCACACGAACGTCTCCATCAGCAAGAACGGCAAGAACATCTTCTGGGACCCCAGCGGTGAGGAGAAGATGAGCCCCTTCGCCTGGCAGTTCGTGGATCGCATCCTCACGCACGGCAGCGACATCTGCATCATGCTCAACGCCAGCGTCAACGCCTACCGCCGCCTCGACCCGCATTTCGAGGCCCCTAACCAGATCAAGGCCTCGGCCGTGGACCGCGGCTCCATGGTGCGTATCCCGATCGGTAACGAGCGCAGCGCACGCGTCGAGGTTCGGTCCGTGGGGCCCGACGCCAATCCGTACATGGTCATGCTTGCCGTCTTCCAGACCGGCCTCGAAGGCAGCATCAGTACCGTTGCCAACTTGCGCCAGGCCGATCGCTACTTGCCCGACAACATCTACGACGCGCTGTCAGACTTCCGCAAATCGGCATGGACGACGAAACTCTTGGGCGAGGATGTCAAGGGGCGCTACGCCGATCTCAAGCAGGCGAGTGCGGATCGCTGTCCGCGGCTGCTCGGGTCCTTCGTGAAGGCGCAGGAAGTTCAATACCACCACGAAGTCTACAATCAGTATCTCTGGAATCTCTTCTAGAGGCCGTAGTCGCGCAAGAGGCGGTGCAGCCCCGTGCGAAACGCCGTTGCACCGCCGTTTGCCGGATGGCGCAGGACCGGAGAAGTCGCTCGCCCCAGGCGGCGCAGTGACCACTCGGCAACGCGCCCTAGCGTTGCGACGTGCGTGTTGGGATAGCGGGCCAGCGTCTCCTCGAGAAACGGCAACGCAAGCTCCAGCTCCTGCACCGTTGGCCGACGATTCGTGTGCTGCTCGGGCGAGCGGAACGGATGCCACGGAAAGGCGCTCCAGAAGACGGTTCGCTCTGCCACGCCGAAGTCGAAGAGCGCCTTCCACATGATTGTCGCCGTGAGTTCCGTCAGGCTCAGCGGAAACGTCGTGAGACGCCCGCTGGGAGGCGCCACGCGCGGCACCGCCCCCGCCAGAAGCTTCCGCTCGTCGGTGAACGGGATGCCGCTATAGCGGCAGCCGCGATAGCCCGGCGCCTCGCCTACGATCAGCAGTGCGGGATCGACGATGCTGAGATGGGCACGGAGATACCTGCGTCGTGCAGCGGGCCCGCCGGCGGCCGCGTCGTGCGGCGCGCGTTGTCCCCATGGATTGAAGACGCCGGGAAGGCGCACGGCGGCGACCCTCCCAACGAAGCGCTCGATGGTCATCTTCCTTGGTACTTCCCAATCGTTTCTCGGCGGAGTTTGAGAATGGCGGCACGTCGTTCGCCATTGCATGCACACCGCGCTGCTGCTCTTCGCCACGATCGTGACGTCGGGCTCCTGTCCCATCGATATCCAGAGCGTCCACACGTTCGGCTTGGTCACAACGGTCACGCTGCGCAACCGCACGTCGCGGCCGCTCTACGATCTAGAGATCGTGGCGAGTTTCGGCGATGGGCGCCGGCAGTTCTACCAGTACGTCTATCGGGTTCCTGATGCGTTCGCTGCGCGAGCGACGATGCGAATCGCCACACCGCCCCTGGTGCGGGCCGCGGCGAGCTACGAAGCCTTCGAGATGGATTGCGTCGCCGGCGCGGCACCGCCGCCACGAAGGAGAGCGCGGTAAAACCGTTCGAGATAATGGACGCGCGTGCGGCTATCCCAGCCCCTCGTCAGTTGCGGGAGGGGCGAGCGAGGTGATATACTCCGTGGGTCCCTCTCGTGGGGAACCCCCACGCCGGCCGAGTCTTTCGGCTGGGTGGAGACTCTTGCCCGGCCCGTACGGCCGGGTCGTCCGGGCCGCGC
>SCQY01000261.1 GCA_004298665.1 bacterium
GTCGAGGCGTAGCCGGGGAGCACCGAGTACGGACGCCGAATCGGGCGCCCATGGAGACCACCCTCTCGGCCGTCGACTTCGAACGCTTGGAGCGCGAGCGAGAGCAGATTCGCGCAGCGTTCTCCGCCGGCGATCCGATCCGCCACGCCGTCATCGAGCATCTGCTGCACGCCGACGCAGCCCAGCGCGCCGTCGACGCCTTCCCCTCGCCCGAGCAGATGGCGATCGCCTTCGAAGGCCTAGCGGAAGTGAAGAACGCCGAGGAACGCATCGAGCGCCTCGATCCCGTCTTCCAGGCGATCTTCGCCGACTTGCGCTCCCCGCGGTTCATCCGCTGGCTGGAAGCGATCACCGGCATCCCCGATCTGCGCGCCGATCCCGAGCTGCACGGGGGCGGGCTGCACCAAGGGCCGGACGGCAGCTTCCTGGACATCCACGCAGATTTCAATCTCCACCCGCGCTTGGGGATCTACCGCCGCCTCAACGTGCTGATCTACCTCAACCCGGAATGGCACGAGCGCTGGGGCGGCTGCCTCGAACTATGGGCGCAGGATATGTCGCAGCGCCGTGCCTTCATCGTCCCCATCCTCAACCGCTGCGTCATCATGGAGACGCACGACCGCGCCTACCACGGCTACAAGCAGCTCCGCCTTCCAGCCGGCGTAACCCGCAAGTCGATGGCTTCGTACTACTACTCACCGCAGCGCTCGGAGTCGCAGACGGAGGAGGAGCACAACACGCTCTTTCAGCTGCGCCCCGAGGAGCGCGCGGGAGCACACGCGCGCCAATTCCTGCGCCGCATCGAGGCGCTGGCACCACGCGCGGTGCGTCCGATCGTACGCGGTCTACGACGGGCATTCGGCCTAGCCGACTGACGGAGGGTGCCTGCCGTGAACGAGGATACATTCGTCGAGCACGGCTGGCGGATGGTCGCGATCATCGGCTGCGTCAGCCTCGCGGCCGTGATGCAGTTCCTGGACTCCACCATCGTCAACGTCGCCTTGCCCGTCATCGCAGGGAACTTGGGCGCCACGTTCGAGCAGATTGGCTGGGTCGTGACGGCGTACTCGCTGGCCGCGGTCAGCGTCATCCCGCTGACCGGGTGGCTCTCCATCCGCTTCGGCCGCCGCCGCTACTTCGTCGCCTCGATCATCGGCTTCACGGCGGCGAGCCTGCTCTGCGGCCTGTCGCACACGCTGCCCACGCTGTTGGCCGCGCGCGTCCTGCAAGGCCTGGGCGGAGGCGGCTTAGTGGCAACCTCGCTGGCGATCTTGATCTCCACACTGCCGCGCGAGCGGCAGGCCTCCGCGCAGGGAATCTTCGCGCTGATCGCCGTCGTTGGACCCGCCCTTGGACCCACACTGGGCGGCTGGCTCACCGACCAATTCAACTGGCCGCTGATCTTCTACATCAATCTGCCGATCGGCACGCTGTGCGCGATCGTACTGGCCCTGATGCTCAAGGAGTCGCCGGCGCAGACCTCGCGCCCCGTCGACGTCACCGGCATCGTTCTGCTGGTCAGCAGCCTAGCTTCGCTGCAGTACTTCCTCGAGCGCGGCGAGATCAAGGAGTGGTTCGATGCGCCGGGGATCGCGTTCGCCTGCCTCTGGGCGATCGTCGGCCTCTCCGCTTTCGTCGTACACAGCCTGCGCACGGCGCATCCCGTACTCGACCTTCGCATCCTGGGCAACCGCAACGTCGCCGTCGGTTCGATGCTGGGCCTCGCCATCGGCGCCAACCTCTTCGGCTCGCTCTTCCTGCTGCCGCTCTACCTGCAGAACGTGCTCGGCTTCACGGCCATGCTCACGGGCTTGGTGCTCTTCGTGCGCGCGGCCGCGACCGCCGTGCTCACGCCGTTCGTGGCGGCGGCGCTTCAGCGCAAACTGGTCGAGCCGCGCATCGTGGCGGGAATCGGCTTCGCCTTTCTCGCCTGGGGTACGCTGGCCGTCGCGCGCAACGTGACGGCGCACAGCGACTCGGGAAACTTCGTGGTGGCGATGATGCTGATCGGCATCTCCTTCGCTTTCCTATGGACGCCGGTCGGCCTGATCACCCTGCGCTCGCTGCCGCCGCCGCAGCTTGGCTACGGCTCGGCGCTCCTCAACCTGAGCGTGCAGATCGGCGGTACCGTCGGCATCGCCGTGATGACGACGCTCCAGGATCGCAGGCTCTCATTCTGGCGGCAGACGGTAGCATCGTCCTTGACGCTCCATCACACTCCGATTGCGCGCATGGTACAACATGGCGGCATGACGCACAGGTTTACACTCACGCTCTACGCCTTGGCGCAGCAGCAGGCGTATACGCTGACGTTTCGCGATCTGTTCTTGATCCTGGCGATCCCGGTGGTGGCGGCGATACCGCTCGTTGTGCTGGTACGCCGAATAAACGCCGGGTAGGCTCCTCTAGGCGCCGGAAGCTTTGAGCTCCAGATACTCTCCGGCAACCACCAGCGTGAAATAAGCGGAGGCGGCGCCGCCGATCAGGCCTCCTGCGATCGGACCGAGGAGCGGCACGATATGCAGGGCACTGCTCACGACGCCCACGATGACCCCGATGATTGCGATGGCCACGATCATCGTCAACGTGGAGCTGCTCCGACGTTTGGCGATACGAACGCTCTCCTTGATCGCCTCGATGCCGGGGATCTCTCCGATGACGGCCGCCGGAAACGTATAGATGACGAAGAAAATGAACGCCAGCATCGCTAGGCCGAAGGTTGGAATGCTGAGGATCATCGCCACGACGCCCAATGCCACAAGCGCGATCAGCGCCACCACGACCTTACCGGCATCGCGCTCGAAGGCCGTGGTGCCGTCGGCCAGCGCCGTGGTACCGGTGCGCCAAGCCGCACCGGCCATGCCCGTCGTGTAGGTCACCGACGCCACGAAGAGGACGAACTGGATCAGCAGGGCGAGATCGGTAAAGAAGAGGCCGCTGCCGACGACGCGCCACTGGCCGTCCGGGCCCACCACGTAGTGCGGCCCGAGCACGGCGCGGACGATGCCTGCGAGCACGCCGGCGACGAGGCCGGGAACGACGATGACCCAGTTGCGGTTGAGGATCTGCCAAGAGCGGGAGAAGACGCTGGCGGTGGACTCGACCACAATGGCCTCCGTGCGGGCGACGGGAACGAAGGGCGTTCCTCCAAGATTACTCGTACAAGGGCCGCAAGGTTTCAACGGGCAGGCCTTGCTGAGAGCCGCCCTCCAACTCCAGGAACCGTCCGGAGACAACCAGCGTCACGTAGGCGCCCCACAGCCCCTCCACGATAGCGTCGGCCAGCTGGAAGAGGAATTCTCCCAGCGCGTGGTGCTTCAATGCGCCGTCCAGCACGCTGCTTCCGACGAAGAGCAGGCCGCCCACGACGGCCAGCGGGATCAGCATCACCACGGTCTCGCGCGCGCGCCCAGCTGCCAGCACGACGCTGCGCGTGAAGCCGTCGAAGGCTCTGCGTCCGCCCAGGACGATCGCCGGCACGGTGTAGATGGTGAAGAACCAGAACACCAGCCCGACGGCGATGAGGCCCGCTCGTACGGCCGGTGAAGGATGCTCCATGATCGTGCGGCGCATCGGCTCGCTCGGCACTGCCGCGGCGAAGATCAGGTAGGCACCGGCAAGTGCCGGTATGGAGGCGGCAGCGACGAGAAACCACAACGTGCCAAGCGGCCACCAGCGGCGCGACCCCGTCGCTGCACCGTCTGCGAGCGTCGCCACGTCGCTGCGCCACGCCGCCGCGCTCATTCCAAA